>NZ_JAUBQB010000042.1:0-58486 GCF_036701035.1 Microcoleus sp. Pol7_B2
AGGTGCTGGTATCTACAAATCTCAGCTTAAGCTTTGTGAGTTTTCTTACAAAGACCCCTACTTTTCAAACATCCTCTTAGACAAAAATAGCTGCAAGTAGAGGAAAAGTATGAATTTTCAATCTTGGATAGAACCTAAAAATAGATTAGTAATCGGAATGGCAATTGCTGCCAGCATCATTACCAGCGGTACAGCTTTTTACGGGATTTCTCAGTTTGCACCGTTGGCTCAAAATACGGAACCTTTGCGTGCGGAAATACCGCCAGTGAGGAAAATAACAGCATTGGGAAGATTGGAACCGCAAGGAGAAGTGGTTCGCTTGGGAGTATCGCAAACTTTAGATGGCGATCGCATTTCCCAGCTTTTAGTCAAAGAGGGGGATCGAGTCAAAGCAGGACAACTAATTGCGATTTTGGATGCGCGCGATCGGCTGCAATCTGTTTTAGAAGAAGCTCAAGAGAAAGTCAAAGTTGCTCGATCCCGTTTAGCACAAGTAAAAGCTGGTGCAAAGTCGGGAGAACTTGCCGCACAATCTGCCACAATTGGCAAGCTAGAAGCGGAACTACAAGGCAACAAAACTGCACAACAAGCAACAGTCGATCGCCTGCAAGCACAATGGCAAGGCGACAGAACCGCACAGCAGGCAACTATCAGCCGAATCACGGCCCAGTGGCAAGGGGAGAGGAAAGCACAACAGGCAACAATTAGCCGAATAGCGGCACAATGGCAAGGAGAAAAAACTGCACAAATAGCAGCGATCGACAAATTGCAAGCCGAGTTTAATAATGCTAAAGCTGAAGATTTCCGACATCAGCAACTCGCGGGTGAAGGTGCAGTTTCTAAATCCGTAAGAGATACTAAGCGGCTGGCATTAGAAACAAGTCGGCAGCTAATTAAAGAAGCACAAGCTAATCTCAGCCGAATTAATAATACGGCAACGCAGCAACTTGAAGAAGCACAAGCAAACCTCGATCGCATTAACAATACAGCCAAACAGCAAATTAACGAAGCAGAAGCAAACCTAACTCGCATTAACAGTACATCAATCCAGCAGCTTAACGAAGCTCAATCAACACTCAAACGCATTCAAGAAACTGGCATCGCACAACTAGAAGAAGCGAAATCAACTCTTGACAAAATAGCCGAAGTGCGCCCCGTGGACGTGCAAGCAGCCGAAGCTGAGATCGAAAGTGCGATCGCCCAAGTGAAGCGCGCCCAAACCGAGTTAAATCAAGCTTCCATCCGCGCGCCAAATGCTGGAAAAATCCTGAAAATTCATACTCGTGCTGGTGAAAAAATCAGCGATGACGGGATTGCAGACTTAGGAAAAACTGACCAAATGGTAGTCGTTGCGGAAATTTATCAAACCGACATCAGCAAAATTAAGCTAGGACAAAAAGCAGCGGTTATTAGCCAAGCATTCTCAGGAGAGTTGCAGGGAACTGTCAAAGAGATTGCGTTAAAAGTAAGTAAACAAAATGTGTTTAGTAACCAACCAGGAGAAAACTTAGATAGCCGAGTAGTAGAAGTAAAAATTTACCTGAATCCTCAAGCTAGCAAACAAGTTGCGGGATTGACCAATTTGCAGGTACAAGTAGCAATTGAACAAAACTAAAGTCTTTACTAAAAACCTTGGAGGATTGAAAGTTATGGCAGAATTTGGCCCCGACCCGAACCGACCTTATCCGATGGCCGACCAGCGCAGGGTTTGCTTTATCAAAAACTTCATAAAATCCCCCAATATTATCGTCGGCGATTACTCATATTATGACGATCCAATAGAGCCAGAAAACTTCGAGAGAAACGTACTTTACCATTACGGGAGCGAGAAATTAATTATTGGTAAATTTTGTGCGATCGCCACTAACGTCAAATTCATTATGAACGGTGCAAATCACAAATTAGACGGCATTTCTACCTATCCTTTTCCCGTCTTTGGGAATGGTTGGGAAACAGCCATGAATCTATTAATCGAACTGCCAAGTAAAGGCGATACTGCGATCGGCAATGACGTTTGGATCGGCTATGAATCGGTGATTATGCCGGGAGTCAAAATCGGCGACGGTGCAATCGTGGCCGCCAAAACAGTTGTAGTAAAAGATGTTCCCGCTTACACCGTTGTCGGTGGAAACCCTGCACATTCAATCAGACAGCGTTTCAGCGATGCTGAAGTTGCACAACTATTAGAAATTCGGTGGTGGGATTGGGAAATTGGCAAGATTTCTCGCAACATTAACTTAATTATGCAATCTGATATTAAAGCGCTCAGTAATGCTGAGTAAACTCTCAAATATAGGGATTTAAGATTAACAAATATGAGGTTTTCCAATGCTTCAAATTGCATACTTAGTTCTCTGTATTCTGGGTACTGCTTTACCGTATTCCCAGTTTGTCTCGTTTCTCTTAGAAAAAGGTTTGAATATTAACGCTTTCTTCGGACAATTGTTTGCCAATCAAATTTCCGGCTTTTTTGGCATGGATGTAATCGTCTCTTCTGTGGTTTTTGGGTTTTTTGTATTGAGCGAAGGTTCGCGTCTTAAAATGAAAAACTTGTGGATTTATATTGCCACTAACTTACTGGTTGGTGTTTCCCTGGGTTTGCCTTTCTTTCTCCTAATGCGGCAACGCAAACTTGAAAAAACAGCTTTAAATAACCAATAATAAATTCCCAATTCCCAATTTTCAATTCCCAAAAATTATGTTTCGCAAAACACCCCTTGCATGGTTGCAAGTAACTAGAGAAAAAACCCGCCTCGCTGTTGCTATAGCAGGAATTGCCTTTGCAGATATTTTGATTTTTGTGCAACTGGGATTTCAAGATGCACTATTCGATTCTGCCGTTAAGCCCCACCAAAGTTTACAGACAGATTTAGTTTTAATCAATCCTCAATTTGAAACTTTTGCTGCGGTAAAAGACTTCAACCGAGAGCGACTTTACCAAGCACAAGGAGTAGAAGGAGTAAAATCCGTTACTTCCTTATATATTGGTATGGGAGAGTGGCGAAATCCCACAACCCGCACTACTCGATCGATTTTAATTTTTGGAATCGACCCGGGAAACATAACATTTAATTTGCCTGATGTCAATGAAAAATTGCCTCAAATTCAAATGTTTAATCATGTGTTGTTTGACCAATCTTCTCGACCTGAGTACGGCGAGATTGCCAATATTTTTCACAAACAATCTACTCTCGAAACTGAACTCAATAAACGCAATATTCAAGTAGGAGGAGTCTTTACTCTCGGTACTTCCTTCGTGGCTGACGGCAATGTCATTGCCAGCGATTCTACATTCATGAACTTATTTCCCGATCGCACACCCGATCGAGTTGATGTCGGCTTAATCAACCTACAACCCGATGCCGATATCAAAAAAACCCAGTCAATGCTCAAAGCTATATTGCCGGATGATGTCAAAGTTTTAACCCTAGCAGAATTTGCAGAAATTGAAAAAAGTTATTGGGCAAATGCTACTCCAATCGGCTTTATTTTCGGATTCGGTACAATTATCGGATTCGTTGTTGGTCTGATTATTGTTTACCAAATTCTTTACTCGGACGTTTCCGATCACTTAGCGGAATATGCGACTTTAAAAGCAATGGGATATAGCGATCGCTATTTAGTCGGAGTCTTAATTCAGGAAGCTCTGCTATTAGCTGTATTAGGTTTCATGCCGGGAATTGTTTTAGCTAACGGACTCTATTCGCTAGCACAATCTGCCACTTTACTGCCAATAGGGATGACAACAAATCGAGCGGTTGTAGTGTTAAGTTTGACGATCGTGATGTGTACCGGTTCCGGCGCCCTCGCCCTCCGCAAACTCCAATCAGCCGACCCAGCAGACATCTTCTAATCTGCGTTCATCAGCGTCAATCTGCCTGCATCTGCGGTCAAAAAAACTCCCAAAAATCCTTATGCAAACCCTAAATTTTCCCGCTAACCTAACTACTGCAACCGAACCAGTAATTTCAGTCCAAAACCTCAACCATTACTTCGGTCAAGGCTCTCTCAAAAAACAAGCCTTATTTGACATAAATCTCGACATCAACCCCGGAGAAATAGTCATTATGACGGGGCCCTCTGGTTCCGGCAAAACAACTTTATTGACAATGTTAGGCGGGCTGCGTTCGGCTCAAGAAGGCAGTCTCAAAATTCTTGGGCAAGAAATACACGGAGCTAGCAAAACTCAGTTAACTAAACTCAGAAAGCAAATTGGCTATATTTTTCAAGCACATAACTTGATGACATTCTTGACAGCCAAGCAAAATGTGCGAATGTCTTTGGAACTGCACACAGAAATGCTAAATCAGAATATGGATGCTTTGTCAATAGCTATGTTAGAAGCAGTGGGTTTGGGAGAGCGGGCTAATTATTACCCCGAAAATTTGTCGGGAGGGCAAAAACAAAGAGTTGCGATCGCCCGGGCGTTAGTCAGCCGCCCTAAAATAGTATTAGCAGACGAACCAACCGCTGCTTTGGACAAAAAATCCGGGCGAGATGTCGTAGAAATTATGCAAAAACTAGCAAAAGAACAGGGTTGCACGATTTTGCTAGTCACGCACGACAACCGCATTCTCGATATTGCCGATCGAATTATCTACATGGAAGACGGCCGTTTAGCCACAAATCCGCGTCTGGTAATTAGTGATTAGTCACTTTATTTGCTGGGCCCACAGCCTCGATCGCATCCTCAAGAGCGATCGATACATGAGTCCAATGAGTCCCCCCCTGACAAAAAGCCACGTAAGGCGGACGCAGAGGCCCGTCAGCCGAAAACTCCGACGTACTCCCATCAATAAAAGTACCCCCAGCCATCACCAACTGGCTCTCGTACCCGTGCATCGGAGCCGGCACCGGATCTAAATAGGAACCGACGGGGGAATTTTGCTGAACCGCCCGACAAAAAGCAATTAACTTATCAGCAGAACCGAATTCGATCGCCTGAATCACATCTCGTCTTCTAGCCAAAGGCATAGGATTCACTCGATAACCCAACTTATAAAAAACATAAGCCGTCAAATGATTGCCCTTCATCGCCTCCCCCACACAACCGGGAGCCATAAACAAACCCTGAAACAGCAAGCGATTCAAATCAAAAGTTGCGCCGCCGCTGCTGCCAATTCCTGGCGCCGTCAAGCGACAAGTTGCCGCCTCCACTAAATCAGCCCGGCCGGCGACGTAACCGCCAGCAGGGACGATCGTACCCCCCGGATTTTTGATTAAAGAACCAGCCATCAGATCCGCACCCACAGCAGTAGGTTCGCAATTTTCGACAAACTCGCCGTAACAATTATCAACAAAGCAAATTGTGTTAGGATTCTGATGTTTGACTACGGCGACGATTTTTTCAATCTCAGAAATAGACAAACTCGACCGCCAAGAATAGCCGCAAGAGCGCTGGATAAAAACCAGGCGAGTCTTTGCTGAAATAGTAGAGCTTAGTGCCTGCCAATCCAAACTTCCTTCGCGAGTTAGAGGCAACTCACGGTAACTAATGCCAAACTCAAGCAGTGAACCTTGACCTTGCCCCCGCAAGCCGATCACTTCTTCTAAAGTATCGTAGGGAGAACCAGCCACTGCCAACATTTCATCACCAGGACGCAGGATGCCAAAAAGAGCACAGGCGATCGCGTGAGTACCTGAAACAAACTGTACCCGGACAGCCGCCGCCTCTGCCCCTACCACTTCGGCAAATAACCCGTCCAAAGTCTCTCGACCCAAATCATCGTGGCCGTAACCCGTAACCCCTGCAAAATGGTGGACTCCAACCCGGTGGCTGCGAAAAGCTTTTAAGACTCGTTGAAGATTTTGCTTGACTGTAGTGTCAATACCAGAAAAAATCTGAAAGAGTGCCTGTTCTGCTTCCTGTAGCCGTGAAACGCTATTCATCTATACCTCGCTCACCCTTTGCGTGCGCGCTGTTCATTATGGCGTAGATGCGGCCCCTAGTTTGTAAACATAATATATTCATGACGATTGCAACTTCCAAAAAAACTTCTCCTGATTGGCCTGTCGTAGGCTTTATGGCCTTTCTGCACATCGGTGCTTTATTTGCCTTGCTGCCGGGTAATTTTAGCTGGTCTGCTGTCGGGCTAGCAGTCTTTCTGCATTGGGTAACAGGTGGTTTAGGAATTACTCTCGGATTTCACCGCCTTGTCACGCACCGCAGTTTTCAAACACCGAAATGGCTAGAGTATTTTCTAGTTATTTGCGGTACCCTTTCCTGTGAAGGTGGCCCGATCGACTGGGTAGGAATGCACCGGTTACACCACATACATTCCGACACCGAAACAGATCCCCACGATTCCAATCAAGGCTTCTGGTGGAGCCACATGGGCTGGATGCTCTCGGATCTCCCGATCAGAGTGGAAATCCCCCGCTTTACTAAAGACATCGGCGACGACCCAGTATACAAGTTTCTCCAAGCATATTTTATCCCCATCCAAGTTGTCTTCGGTGTGTTGCTTTATTTATTAGGCGGCTGGTCTTTCGTGGTTTGGGGCGTGTTTATGCGGATCGTGGTGGTGTTCCACTGCACTTGGCTGGTTAACAGCGCTACCCACAAATTCGGCTACCGCACCTACGAGTCGGGCGATCGCTCGACCAACTGCTGGTGGGTTGCCCTGCTTACCTACGGCGAAGGCTGGCACAACAACCACCACGCTTTTCAATACTCGGCTCGCCACGGCCTTCAATGGTGGGAAATCGACTTCACCTGGATGACAATTCAACTGCTGCAATCGCTGGGTTTGGCAACCAAAGTGAAATTAGCAGAAAAATAGCGATCGGCAATTAGTCATTGGTTGTAGGTCATCAGTTATGGACTAATGGCTGGTCACCAATGCCTAATCCTGTTTTTTGCGAGCGGTATAGGTTGGGTTGAACACAGATCGAATCCTCTGGTGCGATCGACCCAACCAAAACCAGAATCCGTTATAATATAATTGGGAACAAAAAATTTTGTTGGGCAGCCAAATTTTTTATTTTCAAAATACAACCGTAAATCTTTTTCAATCCTAATCCCAAATCTATCATTGATTCTTTATTAGTTTGGGCAAGTGTGCAGCAAAAAAGTTCACTGCTCAATCCAAACTATTATGCGTGAATCCCGGTCGGCATCTCATCAGAAATCAAAAAAAGAATGACAATAGCAACGCAAGAAAAACTCCAATACAATTGGAAGCACGTTATTAGTTTAGCAGGACTTCATATCGGCGCTTTGTTCGCACTGCTACCCAGTAACTTCAATTGGACAGCAGTTGGTTTAACAGTATTCATGCACTGGATAACAGGCGGTTTGGGAATAACTCTCGGATGGCATCGTATGCTCACCCACCGCAGTTTTCAGACACCCAAATTCGTAGAATACTTTCTAGCATTTTGCGGAGCCCTTGCCTGTCAAGGAGGAATAATTGATTGGGTTGGGCTGCACCGATTGCACCACACCCACTCTGACCAAAATGCGCTCGACCCTCACAATGCCCAAAAGGGTTTTTGGTGGAGTCACATCGGCTGGATGCTCTATAAAGGTCCAGCTCACGCTGAAATTTCCCGCTGCACAAAAGACATTTCAAGCGACCCCTTTTATCAATTTTTGCAAAATTACTTTCTGCCAATTCAAATCGCCTTTGGCGTCTTGCTTTACTTAGCAGCAGGCTGGCCTTTTGTAGTTTGGGTAATTTTTGTCCGCTTAGTTTTCGTTTATCACTGCACCTGGTTTGTTAACAGCGCCACTCACAAATTTGGCTACCGCACTTACGAAACGGAAGATAGTTCTACTAACTGTTGGTGGGTTGCGCTGTTGACTTATGGCGAAGGCTGGCACAACAACCACCACGCTTTTCAATACTCTGCACGTCACGGTATGAATTGGTGGGAAATTGACTTCACTTGGATGACAATTCAAGTCTTGGAAGCACTAGGTTTGGCTACTAAGGTGAAATTACCAGCAGCAAAATAGCAGCAATTCAGTCCTAGACGCAGAACCTCTGTAGGGTTTCAACTGCGTACCTTACCGCCTCAGAAACCCGGTTTCTCAAAGAAACCGGGTTTTTTGGTGAATAATAACCAATGACCAATGACCAATGACCAATCAACTAATGAGTCCGTTTTTGCTCGCCCCGGCCGCGCAAATATTCCGCTAAAAAAGCCAATCCTCCCGAACCTACTATCAACAGCACGCTGAGAGCATTAATATCCGGTTTAACGCCAGTCCGAATCCGGCTAAAAATTTCCATCGGCAGAGTTGTAGTCCCGCTACCTGCGGTAAAACTCGCAATCAAAAAATCGTCCATGCTGAGGACAAAAGATAGCAGACAACCCGACACAATTCCGGGTATTAATTGAGGGAGCAAAACCTGAATAAAAGCTTCAACAGGCGTTGCACCCAAATCCAAGGCAGCCTCTTCTAAATACGGGTTTAAATCTGCCAATCTAGTAGAAACAGCTAGGGCGATGTAAGCCAGACAAAACACAATGTGAGCGGCGACAATTGTCCACAAACTCAGAGGAATAGCCAAGGCTGCTAAAAATACCAGAGTAGCAACTGCGGTCGCAATATCTGGAATAATAATCGGCAAGTAGGAAACTCCCTGATATAAACTCTTGCCAGGAAAGCGGTAGCGGGCTAAACCAACTGCCATCAAAGTGCCGAGTACAGCAGAGATTGCAACTGCACAAACAGCCACTGTTAAACTGTTTCTCAGGGCAACTAAAATCCGCGTATCGCTAAATAATTTAACGTACCAATCTAAAGTAAATCCTTCCCAGCCGGCGCTAAAACGCGATTTGTTAAAGCTGTAAAATGTGAGTACCAGGATGGGCAGGTACATATAAAAAAACATCAAAACGGCAAATATTAACTGCCAAGAAACCTTAAATTTAGGTTTTAAGTACATATCTGCTTGTATTTCCTCCTGTGGATTGTCGGCGGTATTTTCCATTTCTCGGTAATCGGTAATTGGTAATCGGTAATTGGTAATACGTTAGGATTGTTTTATTCCTTATTACTTATTCCTTATTCCTTATTCCTTTAACATCCTAAATTGCATTACGATCGCCATATTTGAGCAAAAGGGCAATTCCGATACTCACTGCAAAGATTAATACCATACTCAGAGCCGAACCCAGCCCCCAATTTTGAGTTGCCCCCAAAAACTGATTGTAAATCAAACGAGCCGCCGTCATGCTCGAAGCTCCACCGAGCAACTCCGGATCGACAAAATCGCCCAAACTGCTAATAAATACTAGCAAAGAACCCGCAGCAATTCCCGGCATCGTCTGAGGTACTGTCACTTTCCAGAAAGTTTCCACTGGATTCGCGCCCAAATCCTGAGATGCTTCTAGCAACCTGCGGTCTAACTTTTCCAAAGATGCGTAGAGAATTGTCACGATATAAGGCAAATAACTGTAAGCCATGCCGATTAGAACTGCGGAACTTTGATTGAGCAATTCTAAAGGAGGGATGCCCAAAATTCCCAGGAGCGAGTTGAGAACACCCGTAGGACGCAAAATTGTAATCCAAGCATACGATCGCAACAGCGAAGAAGTCCACAGCGGCAGCACAAAGCCTAACAAAGTTAAATTACGCCACTTTTTCGAGACATTGAGGGCGATCCAGTAAGCGACGGGAAATCCCAGCAGCAAACACAGAATAGTAGTCCCCGTTGCGAAAAAGAGAGAGCGACCCATCACCTGTAAATTCAGCGGCTCAAACACTCTCAGGTAATTGCCGATTCCCGAAGGATTCACCAAATCTCCCGGCTTAATATTCGGCACCAAACTAAGCTGAAAAATCACCAAAGTTGGTATGACTAATAATAAAAGCAGCAACAAGCCAGAAGGGCCGAGCAATGCCAGTGGCCCAGCCCAAGCAGACCACGGGGAAACAGTTTCAGCCTTCAAAGGAGAATTGGGAGGAATAGGAGGGGGAGTTCTAGTTGAAACAGCCATAAATCAATTTTTTTGAGTTTTTAACCGCTGATGAACGCGGGTTAACGCGGATATAATACGGATAGAGTGGGCGCTCTGCTTTAGGGGGGCAGGTTGATGTATATATTGGGTAAGAATCAGAGATTTCCTGTAAAACCCGCCCTAGGTTTGATGATTAGCCGCTGGTTAATTGAGTCCAATAGCGATCGTACACTTCCATAAATTTCCCTACCGGAGCCACACCTTCGCACTTTTTCAAAACAGATTCCGGAGGGAAAAGAATGTCGTTTTCGCGAACTTCCGGCGGCAACAAACTAAAAGCATCTTCCGAAGGAGTTGAAAAACTGAGCCGCTCTACTAAAGAAGCAGCGACATCGGGTTGCAGCATAAAGTTAATCCATTTATAAGCTGCTTCGGGATTGGGAGAACTTTTAGGAATTACTAAAGTGTCAGTCCACAGAGAAGAACCGCTTTTGGGGACGACATACTTCAATTTATCGTTATCTGAAATTACTTCATTCGCATCAGAAGAATAACACATAGCTACCTTCAAATCCCCTGTCAGCATTTGCGGCCGCCAAGCATCAGTAGTAAAAGATGCGATCGCCGGTTTGAGTTCCACCAACTTTTCGTAAGCTTGTTTCACTTGCTCTTGGTTCGTAGAATTCAGAGAATAGCCCAGCATCCGCAACGCAGCGCCCATGACTTCTCGAACATCACTCGCCAGCGTCATTCGCTTTGCTAACTCCTGTTTGTGCTGCCACAAATATTCCCAATCTTCAGGAGCTTCTTTGAGTTGTTCGGTGTTGTAAATCAAGCCTGTGGTTCCCCAACTCAAAGGCACGCTGTAGCGGTTTCCTGGGTCATAAACAGGGTTTTGGAACTGTTTTCTGAGCCGATCGATCCCGCCCAAACTCGAGTGGTCTAATGGACTCAACAGCCCGAGTTCCGTCATTTGAACCACCATGTAGTCCGACGGGTAAATGATGCTGTAGGCGCGCGCGCCACCGGCTTGAACTCTCGCCAGCATCTCTTCGTTGGAGCTAAACACGTCGGCCACTACGCGAATGCCGGTTTTTTCGGCAAAGCGATCGAGCAAAGCTTCATCGGTATAGCCTGCCCAAGTATAGATGAAAAGTTGGTCGGCAGCACCTTTGACGGCAGGAGCAGATTGTACGTCTGCAAGTCGCCAGCCGCAACTCGAAACAGCTAACCCGGAAATTGTCGCCGCCGAATTTTTTAGGAACTGACGGCGTGTAGAATTAGCCGGAAAAATCCTGGAAATTGGTAAGTTAGTCGGAGGCACAGTTAGATTTTAGATTTTAGATTTTAGATTTTAGATTGGGGAATTGGGGATTGGGAAATTCGATTTTAGATTTTAGATTTTAGATTGGGAAATTAGGGATTGGGAAATTAGATTAAATCGGTTAAATCCCGTAGACTGCTCGTTACCCAACTTCCCTGCAACATCCATCCGTTAAATCGGTTAAATCCCGTACACTGTTCGTTGCCGAACTTCCCGACCTCCGTGACATCCGTTTAATCTCGATCGCGTGTTCGTTGTCGAACTTCCTTCGTAATTATGCTCGATCGGTCAAAGCGAGACAATCAGTAGTTCCCCAATAAGCGTAAATCGGCGTGTGCGGGTCTGGGAAAGAACCGCCGGTATTTGGCTGGCGCACCGTAATTTTATCGCCCGACGCCAACTCAACGACGTAATGAACGTGCGTGCCCATGTACATAGTATTTTTGAGCCGCCCTTCAAAACAGTTGACCGACACTTCCGGCTGGTAGAGATTCAAATATACTTTTTCCGGCCGAATGCTGACCACCACAGAGTCGCCTGTGACACCACTCCACATATCCGACTGCTGAACGACTATTTTCAGATTGGCTGATGTGCGAACTGTGATAGTCGATCGGTCGATCGACTCCACCGTACCAGAAAACAAATTCGTATCCCCAATAAAATCCGCCACAAAAGCCGTCTGCGGGCACTCATAAATTTCTTCAGGAGAGCCAATTTGCTCGATCCTCCCCTCGTGCATCACCGCAATCCGGTCAGACAGACTCATCGCCTCTTCTTGGTCGTGAGTCACCATCACAAAAGTCAAACCCAATTCTTGATGCAAATTCGACAGTTCCAACTGCATTTGCTTCCGCAACTTCAAATCCAGAGCACCCAGAGGTTCGTCCAGCAGCAAAACCGCCGGTCGATTTACCAGAGCTCTCGCCAAAGCCACCCGCTGCTGCTGGCCGCCCGACATTTGAGCGGGAAACCTGTTGGCGAAAGATTCCATTTTCACCAATTGCAAAACTTCCCGTACCCGTTCTTCAATTTCTGCTTTCCCCAGCTTTTTTATCCGCAATCCAAAAGCGATATTGTCCCAGACATTCATGTGTCCGAACAAAGCATAGCTTTGAAACACAGTATTTACCGGACGGCGGTAAGCTGGAGTGTTGGTCATCGACTGGCCCCGAATCATCAATTCGCCCGCCGAGGGAGTCTCGAACCCAGCGATTAACCGCAGGGTCGTAGTCTTGCCGCAGCCGCTAGGCCCGAGAATGCTAAAAAATTCTCCTTGGCGGATGTTGAGGTCAACTCCGCGGACTGCGGTTTCGCCGTTAAATACCTTAAAGACCTTGCGGAGTTCAACGTCAAGCGCTGTATCCGTTGCTGTCGTACCTTGGTTGAGTGCTGTCTGAAACATATTCGCCCTTTCCTGGGGGTAATGCACGCTACTTAAATACAGTTTAAGTTTAGACTTTTCTGTATTTTAGGTGAGGAATGTTGGAT
The DNA here is from genome assembly GCF_036701035.1 of Microcoleus sp. Pol7_B2. NCBI lineage: Bacteria > Bacillati > Cyanobacteriota > Cyanophyceae > Oscillatoriales > Microcoleaceae > Microcoleus > Microcoleus sp. Pol7_B2. The sequence goes on from NZ_JAUBQB010000042.1 coordinate 12,728, forward strand.
GTAACAGGTTTTGGGATTTGTTCTTTAAATTCTATCCCAGAGCGCACCATTGTCAGCCACAGGCAAGATGCCTGTTCCACAAGAAAATTCACTCTTTGTGGAACAGGCATCTTGCCTGTTCATAAAAGCCTTATTGAGAATGGTGCAACATCTCAGATCCAACGGCCATCTATTTATTCTCAGGACTTGGCGTCGGAGAGGGTTTTTGCGGTTTCTCTGTTTTGGGTTCTTCTGCTTTTTTCCACTCTGACAAAGGTCGCTGGACGGCATTTTTAAAGTCAAAAGGCACTAGCAGCACGGCCAAATTTTGGGCGGAATTTTGAGGGGGCGCTTCCGGCGGATTGGCTTGAGCGTACAAGAAGCGGCCGCTAAAGTCTGTTTTGCCTAATACTAGGCGGTGAGTTTCCTGGTTGTCCAGCTTTACTGTGACTGTAGCTTGGGGTTGGTCGAGACCGAATTCTGGCAGTTGAGCAGCAGTAATATTGATCGTGCGATCGCTCTTTCCTGTTGCCAGCCTGTCGAGCAAAAAATCCACCGATGCCTGACTTGCGTGTGCTTGCACTGGCAATTTCATTTCCCAGCTAGACTTGCCTCCTTTTGTAGCATAAACTCTCTCAAAAGTCAATATTTTTTCGGGAGTTTTGACTGTAAAGAATTGTATGCGATCGGAGTTAAAAGCAAAAATTTTCTGTTTTTCTTCCTTAGCGGCTTCCTCTTTCGGAGATACTTGCATCTCGAACAAAGCAACCAACCCAGTCATGCTCAACGCGACGGCTATCAATACTAATGTATTTTTCTGCAATTTCATAGTAACAGCAAATTCGGCATGGTAATGGGGAATGGGGAATGGGGAATGGGGAATGGGTAAGAGACGCACCCTAGGGAAATTAGGAATTAAGAACTTGTACGCTCGCGTAGCCGAAGTATTAGGAATTGACAACGGGTAAGGTGCGCCGGGTCGCGCACCTTACGGAATTAGGAATTAGGAATTAGGAATTGGTAAGAGGTGTAAAAACCAGAAAGAGGCAAATAAATCCGTTAAATTCCTTAGAGAATTTGTTGGCGAACTTATCTTCTCTTCCACCAGATAGCGCCGCCAATTCCCAGTCCGAGTAAAGGCCAAATTAGCCAAGCTAACACCAGCAATCCTACTTGGATAGTCGTCATGTTAATACGGCGGTTGGTAGCTTTTTTCGGACTGATAGAAAAGCTTTGCTGGTCTGGTTTACTCAACCAACTGACTGAATTGAGAAACACGTCGCTATTGAGTTGTTGGTCAAACCAACCGTTAGTCACAAATTGAGATGTGCCAATTACTACCATTCGCGATGTTTTTCTAGGAGTTGAAGGCGCGGAAGGAGTTGCGGTTGGACTGGGAGATGTTGTGGGAGATGCTGTGGGAGATGTTTCTGGTGTCGGTGCGGGAGATGCTGGGGGAGATTCTGTCGGTATTGGCGAACTTTCTGGAGATGCTGTGGGATATGCTGTCGGAGATGCTGCCGGTGTTGGCGAAGTCGTCGGTAATACTGGAGGCGTAGCTTCTTGCGAGACAATCACCGAATAGCTGATTGGGGAAGCTGTTGGTGAAGTTGTCGGCGATGGTGAAGTTGTCGGCGATGGTGAAGTTGTTGGCGATGGCGAAGTTGTCGGCGATGGCGAAGTTGTTGGCGATGGTGAAGTTGTTGGCGATGGTGAAGTTGTTGGCGATGGTGAAGTTGTTGGCGATGGTGAAGTTGTTGGCGACGGTGAAGTTGTTGGCGATGGCGAAGTTGTTGGCGATGGTGAAGTTGTTGGCGATGGTGAATCTGTCGGCGATGGCGAAGTTGTCGGCGATGGTGAATCTGTCGGCGATGCTTGGGGTGAAGGCGATGGCGTTGCCGGTGATGCTTGGGGTGAAGGTGAGGGGGAAGTTGGTGCTGGTGAAGGTGAGGGCTTTAAGGGAGTGCTGTCAGTGGACGATCGAACTAACGCTACACCTAATAATAGCGGGCCTTGTCGATCGGTCTTTTGATCGAACTCCAATTTCCTCGTCGTCAAATCGCTTTCCGCCCAACTTTCTTGACTCGTCCAAATCAGCGGTTTTTCCTCTATCCCTTCTACGGGCGAGGTTTCCAAAGCACGCGCAAACGGATAGAAAGAAATGCCGGTGCCAAAACTTTGAGTAATCGGATGTTCGCCGTAGCGCCTGACTGTGGGAACCGTGGGGCCAAGACCAAATCTTTGACCAGTGCCCGAAGCGTCGATGGCCAAGCGGGTGTCTAGTTTTACGCCCCATTCTTGCAGCAACTTGTCCAATCCCGTATTAGTTGCCGGGTCTACCATTAACAATAAACTGCCGCCGCGATCGAGATAAGCTTGTAGTGCTTTAATTTCTGTATCGGAAAAAGGTTTGTCCTGTCCCGGAACGATTAAAGCATCTGCATCTTCTGGCACTTCTTTGCGTTCCGTCAAATTCAGCGTTTGGGCGTTGTAGTATTTATCTTTCAGAGCTTTTTCAGCTTGCTGAATTCCGCCTTGACCTTCCTGTAGCGGGCGGGCTCCTTTGCCTTGCAAAAAGTAAACTGTAGCAACGCGAGTGCTCAGGATTTCTTCTAAGCCATTGGTAAGTTTTATCTCTGAAAGCCCTTGATTCGGGTCGCTACCAAAAGTAGTGCCGCCTTTTTGCAGTACCTGTTTTTTGTCGCCGGATTGCAGGTAAACTTCTCCGATGCTGGTAATACTAAATTCCCGCGCTTTTCCCGGTTGGGTCTGCGGGTCAACAAACTCGAATTGGAACTTTTCGCCTCCCTCGCGTTTGTAGCTTTGCAGCAATTCTTTAATTTGGGGGTTTTGGATGGGGTCAAATACCCAAACTTTGACTGTTTGTTGCAGGTTTCGCAGTATTTGTTGAGTCTGCGGGGCGAGGGTAAATTGTTGGCTTTCGGTTAAGTCGATGCGGACGGGATAGCGAACGGCTATAAAGTTAATTACTCCGAGAATCACAAAGACGGCGAGGGTAGCAATCAGGGCGTTGGTGCCCGCTTGAGTGGAACGCTGCCCCCAAAAGCTTTGTTCGTAACTCAAATATAGCAGCCAAAGTGCGATCGTCACTGCTCCGGCAATAACTAAACCGACTGTCAGGGGGTCCCATACTCCAGATACAAGTGCTGCTGTAACCCCCGCTGCGATGAGGAGGGGGCCCAGCAAAAAAACATATTTCCAATTTTTTTTGCTAATTTTCATAAGGTAAATATTGAGTGAGAAAATTCCGCTTCGAGGATGTTATTCTATATCGCATTAGCCTGCAACCATGCTGTTAAATCTGACTGATGGTTGAAATCCAGCACGGCATCTCCTAGTTCTTCTAATTGCTCTACGCCTAATTCACGGATGCAGTTTTCGGTTTCCGGTTGTATTGTGCCTAAACGCCGCACTAGCTGACGCAAGATTAACGAAAGTTGAGCGGTTTTGGTCACCTGTTCTCTTGCTACATCTATGGCAATCTGCTGGTCTTGAATCCACAGTTCTTGCTTCTCCAATTCATTTAATTCTTGCTCAGTGAAGTTGTCCTCGTTGGCAATTCTAAAAGCTTTCTGAATTTCTGGAACTGCACTGAGTGTTTCTGGTACTGCTTCCAGAGTGCTGGTATTTTCGAGAAAGTAAATCCATTGCTCTGCAGTTGTTTCTAATTCTGCTAATTCCTTGCTAAATTTTGGCAGTTCGATAAATACTAATTCTATTTCAGTATCTGGACACTCAAACTGTTGCTCTTTTTCTTGAAAAACAAACCGTGACATAAATTCCGGCTGATTTTCAAACATTTCAAAGTCGGTAATTTTCAAGGAAATTACTGTTTTTAGTCTTTCGTAGCGTTCTTTTCCTGTTAATTGCTGGCTGTAGCTTTTGGCAGCGTTGTACAAAACTCTGTTCCCAAAGGAAGGCACGTTGATCAGTTGAATTTCAACTAGGGCAATTCTGTCGCCGTTAATTGTGGCTTTGACATCTAGGTGTGTGTCTTGGACTCCGAGAGTTGGAGTTTCTGGCGGGGACTCGATTATTTCTAAGTCTTCGATGATCGGCTGTGCTTCATAAAGGATGGCGTTTAAAAAATTAATCAGGATGTCTTTGCTGTCGCTGGAACCGAATATTTTTTTGAACGCAAAGTCGATTTTAGGATTGATAAATCTCATTATTTCAAGAAATTAGTGGAATAACTAACATTAATTGAGAATTGGGAATTGGGAATTGGGTATTGGGAATTGGGTATTGGGAATTGCTGGTGTTTACTTTAATGTGCAACTCTCCAAATCTCCTACTTTCCCACTCTTTCCTCTTTATTCCCCGAAGCCTTCCCGGATGCTTTTAGGAACGCTGATATCGCAGCGCATCGATGGATTGGGCAGTCAGAAATACTCCTAAAATGATGTAACTGGCAAACATAATTAAACTGCTGGTATCGAAAACTCCCTTGACAAGATTGGTGTAATTTGTTAAAAGCGACAAATGCCCTAATGCTGTGCCGAAGGGGCCACCGATACTGACGGCGACTGCATCGATCACCCAGAGAAATAATACTAGAGCGAAGGTGAGGATGGCGGATAAAATTGTGCTGTCGGTGAGGGAGGAAATAAACATTCCGAGGGACAATACTCCTGCTGCTAGTAAGATTAAGCCGGCGTGTCCTAGCAGAAGAACTCCGGGGGGTACGGGTGGGGTTGAGGAACTTAGGGCGATCGCCTCGCAGAACAGCAGGGGCAGCAACATTGTGGTATAAAATGTTAAAACTCCCAGGAGTTTGCCGGTAGCAACTGCCCAGTTTGTTAAGGGCGATGTGGCTAATAGTTCTAGGGTGCCGCGTTTGCGTTCTTCTGCGTAAAGTCCCATTGAGAGTGCGGGTAGTACGAACAAGGAAAGGGAACCCATGATTCGCAGGAATAGTTGTAGGAATTCGTAGGCTACGTCGATGGGAGGTTCGGTAATTCCCATTTGGTCTCGCTGGCCGATTTGGGGAATTAACCCGTCGGGGGCGAGGAGGATAGCTATTAAAAAGTAGCCGGTGATTAGCCAAAAGACTGCTGCGATGGCATAGGCTAATGGCGAAGCAAAATAGCTTTGTAGTTCTTTGCGGTAAATTGCGATAATATTACTAATCATTACTAACCTTTAAAAATTGGGAATGGGTAATTTGCCATTGGTAATTGGTTCATTCTGAGTCGCCTGCGGGTGGTTTTTCGCTGTCGTCGCTATCCTGTTGCTTTCTTTCTATTTGTCGCTTTTTGGTAATAGGTGGCTGTTCTGGTCGAGAATCGCTAGTTGGTTGTGGCTTTTTTTTAAGTGGCCGTTTTTTTACAACTGGTTCGGATTCTGGTTGAGAACGTTCGCTCGACTTTGGTGCATCTAAAATTGGTTCGGATTCTGGTTGAGAACGTTCGCTCGACTTTGGTGAATCTAAAATCGGTTCGGATTCTGGTTGAGGATGCTCGATCGACTTTGGCGCATCTAAAATCAGTTCAGATTCTGGTTGAGAAAGCTCGACCGGCTCTACCATTTGAACAATGAGCTGATTTTCGACAACCGGTTCTAGTTGAGGATGTTCGATCGACTCTACCGTTTCTGAAACTTCTAGATTTTCGACAATCGGTTCTGGTTGAGAATGCTCGCTCGACTCTACTGTTTCTACAATGAGCAAATTTTCGACAACCGGTTCTGGTTGAGAATAGTCGATCAACTCTACTGTGTCTGAAACTTGCAGATTTTCGACAATCGGTTCTGGTTGAGAATGCTCGATCGACTCTTGTGTTTCAACAATGAGTAGATTTTCGACAATCGGTTCTGGTTGAGGATTCTCGATCGACTCTTGTGTTTCAACAATGAGCAGATTTTCGACAACTGGTTCTGGTTGAGAATGTTGGCTCGACTCTACTGTTTCGACAATGAGTAGATTTTCGACAACCGATTCTGGTTGAGGATTCTCGATCGACTCTTGTTTTTCTACAATTTCCAGAAAATCTGCCACTGGTTGCATTTCTGGTTCTAAATCGCTTATTTCCTCTGATGTTTCTGCAACTGGTTGGGATTCTGGTTGAGGATGCTCGCTCGACTCTACGGTTTCTACAACTTGCAGATTTTCGACTATCGGTTCTCGTTGAGGATGCTCGCTCGACTCTACGGTTTCTACAACTTGCAGATTTTCGACTATCGGTTCTCGTTGAGGATGCTCGCTCGACTCTACTGTTTCTGAAACTTCTAGATTTTCGACTATCGGTTCTCGTTGAGGATGCTCGATCAACTCTACCGTTTCTGAAACTTTTATATTTTCGACAATTGGTTCTGGTTGATGATGTTCGATCGACTCTACTGTTTCTGAAACAACGGGCAGATTTTCGACAATTGGTTCTGGTTGATGATGCTCGATCGACTCTACGGTTTCTGAAACAACGGGCTGATTTTCGACTATCGGTTCTGGTTGATGATGTTCGATCGACTCTACGGTTTCTACAACTGGTTCGGATTCTGGTTGATGATGCTCGATCGACTCTACGGTTTCTGAAACTTGCAGATTTTCGACTATCGGTTCTGGTTGATGATGTTCGATCGACTCTACGGTTTCTACAACTGGTTCCGATGCTGGTTCATGATGCTCGATCGACTCTACTGTTGCTGAAACTTCTAGATTTTGGACAATCGGTTCTGGTTCACGATGCTCGATCGACTCTACTGTGTCTGAAACTTCTACATTTTCAACAATCGGTTCTGCTTCACGATGCTCGATCGACTCTTGCCTTTCGACAACTGGTTCGGATTCTGGTTGAGGATGCTTGATCGACTCTACGGTTTGTGAAACTTCTAGATTTTCGACAACTGGTGCTGGTGGAGAAGGTTCTATCGGGAGTCTCTCACTTTTGTAAAAAATGTTTTTTACAAAAGTGAGCATCCTGCTTGCTTGTTGAGATATCTGTAGCGAGTAAGATGATCTGGTTCCTGTGACACCCAAACTGAGATCCTTTCCTTTTATCGGCTGTACGGTTTCTACAACTGGTTCGGATTCTGGTTGAGGATGCTCGATCGACTCTACTGTTTCTACAACGGGCAGATTTTCGACTATCGGTTCTGGTTGAGGATGCTCGATCGATTCTACTGTTTCTGAAACAACGGGCAGATTTTCGACTATCGGTTCTGGTTGAGGATGCTCGATCGACTCTACTGTTTCTACAACGGGCAGATTTTCGACTATCGGTTCTGGTTGAGGATGCTCGATCGATTCTACTGTTTCTGAAACAACGGGCAGATTTTCGACTATCGGTTCTGGTTGAGGATGCTCGATCGACTCTACTGTTTCTACAACGGGCAGATTTTCGACTATCGGTTGCGATTCGGATTGATGATAATCCGCGATCGAGTCTTGAGTTGTTGCCGCTTCTTGCAGATTTCGATCGACCTCCGGTTCGCTATGAACCAGATTTTCTTCCGGTTTCTTTTCAGCCGCTGTCAGCCTTAAAAACACATCTTCCAGAGTAGCGCGAGAGCGACGCATTTCGCACAGTCCAAATCCAGAGGCGACGATAGCTGTAGCAATTTCTCGTCCGGGTTCTATGTCGGATTCGCACAATGCCCGCAGGCGGTAGCGACCCACTAAAAATTGATTGCTTGGAATCAATTCGACCGATCGAACTCCCGGCAAATTTTCCAAAGAAGGCAACAGCAGACTGTTTACCAAATCCCCCTCGCCTTCAACTTCGAGTTCGTAGCCCTCTCCGGCGGCCAACTCTTCCATCAAATTTTCGGGACTACCCGCAGCGACGATTTTTCCGCGATTGATGATGGTAACGCGGTTGCAAGTCATGCTGACTTCCGGCAGAATGTGCGTGGAAAGGATAATTGTGTGTTGGCCGCCAAGGCTTTTGATTAAATTGCGAACTTCGATGATTTGTCGGGGGTCGAGGCCCACGGTTGGTTCGTCTAAGATAATTACCGGGGGGTCGTGGACGATCGCCTGGGCGATACCGACGCGCTGCCGAAATCCTTTAGAAAGCTTGCGGATTAAAACTTTCCGTTTATCAACCAGGCCGCAGCGTTCGATCGCGGAGGTAACTCGTCGCGCGCGATCGCCCGCAGGTACTTGCTTAATTCTGGCCACAAAAAACAGAAACCCTTCCACAGTCATTTCTGGATACAGTGGCGGGTTTTCCGGCAGATAGCCGATGCGCTGTCTGACAGCCATCGAGTCTTCGTGAACATCCATGCCGGCGATGCGGGCCGTACCGCTGGATGCCGGCAAATATCCCGACAAAATCCGCATCGTTGTGGTTTTGCCCGCGCCGTTTGGCCCCAAAAAACCGAGAATTTCTCCTGATTCGACCGAAAAAGACACGTCCGCGATCGCTGCGGTCGAACCGTAAGTTTTGCTTAAGTGTTCTACTTCAATCATTTGTCAGAAGTCACGCGATTTTAGGTTTTAGATTTTAGATTTACTTTGCCAACCACAGGCGGGACGCCTGTTCCACGAAGTTGAGAGTCCCGCCCGATCGGCGGGTCGATCGAAATTTATGGCGAAATTTTTAATTTGATTTTGTCTTCCAGTGTAGTCTGGCAAGAACCAAATCTATCATAAGGGTCGAGCGTACTTTGAAGCAAAATGCTAGGTAGTACGGTGCGAAGCGCGGAAATGATTCGCCGATGTACATCGAATCGCTCCAACTGACGCACCCTACCAGTAGAGTCCGTGCCTAACCGAACCCTCCATTAGCTGCCTTCGGTACAGACGCGGGGCTGTTTCTAGGTTGAGTAGCGCTTACGCGCCCCTCCGCCTAACGCGCCTTCGTGGTTCGTTCAAAAAAATCTCAACTCCTTTTCCAAATCTTAATTTCCCCCAACCAACCCGCACTAACAATAGTCTTACCGTCGCTGCTAATCGCCACAGCGCTAACGTAGCCAGAATGACCGCTCAAATTACCTCTCAATTCGCCCGATCGCACATCCCAAAGTCTCACACTCTTATCCCAACTGCCAGTAACCAGCGTAGTGCCATCCCGACTGAATACCACCGACCAAACTCCGTCAGTATGCCCGCTTAAACGCCGAATTAACTGCCCGTTTCCGGCATTCCACAACCCAACAGTGCCATTGCTGTTTCCCGCAGCTAAACTTTTGCCGTCGGGAGTAAAAGCTAGCGACAAAACAGACAAGTTTTTGCCGCTAATCGTGCGAATTGCTTGACCTGTAGCTAAATTCCACAACCTAATTGAACCGTCTTTGCTGCCGCTAGCTAAAGTTTTGTTGTCGGGACTGATTGCAACAGCATTCACCAACCCAGAATGCCCGGTCAAAGTCCGCAGCAACTCTCCTGTTTTCTGGTTCCAAATCTTAATCGTTTTGTCCCAACTGCCACTGGCTACAAATTGACCGTCGGGACTAACGGCAACGCTCGAAACTGCATTGGAATGCCCGCTCAAAGTGCGTACAACCGCGCCAGTTTCTAAATTCCAAATTTTCACAGTTTTGTCGTCGCTGCCGCTAGCTAACACCTTGCCATCCGCACTCGCGGCCAATGCGTTTACTGCTTCCGTGTGTCCTTGCAGGGTAGTTTTTAATTGCCCGCTGGGAAAATTCCAAACTGAGATTGTGCCGTTGCTATTTCCTGTAGTAAAATAAGCTGAAGCTAGGGCAAGGGAGCTAACAACTTCCGAAGGCCCTTTGAGGGTATTTGTGGCAGCAAAGGCGATCGCACTTGCGGGCGTGCGGGGCGCATTATTCGCCGGAGTTTTTGGGTTTCCCGCAGTAGGAGATTGAGGAACGACTGGCAGCGAAACAGTCGATCGCCATTTCATGAAAGTATTAATTTCTATTCCCGCAGCCACGATTTTATCAGAATTGTCCTCTAACCTGACAATGCCGTTAATTGCCACAACTCGGCCTGCGTCATCGAGCACGGGTCCGCCGCTCATTCCCGCTCTCACTAAGTTGTTGTATACCAAAGTATAACCGTTCCAAGGAGTTTGGCGGCCGGTAAGCTGACCTTCGGTAGCGATGAAAATCGGCTGTCTCAGAGAACCGCCGGATATCGGCCAGCCGGCCACATAAGCCTTGTTTCCCTTAGTTGCTGTGGAATTGGCTAATTGAGCCAGGGGGTAGCTTTGAGTGCTGCTGAACGGCACGACGGCTAAATCCATCCCTGGCACTCGCCGCACGAGGCTATAGTATACAGAGTGAGCTTTGCCGTCCGGAGTTACGACCTCGTAATCGCCAGCTTTATCGACAACGTGCCAGTTTGTGAGAATATAGTATGTGCTGCCTTGTTTTTCTAAAATTACTCCAGAACCGCCTTTTGTCCCCTGGATACGAACAGTAATTTGTTGGGCAACGGTTTTAACTTTGTCGGCGGTTAATGCGAGGGCAATTTGAGGCGATGTCAGTGGGATGAGAGCGATCGAACTCAGGGCGATCGTAGTACTCAAAATAGCCGGAATTGTTCTGCTGTAATTCATTATTGTGTCAATCTAACATACCCACATATCACCTGACGCATAACTTTTCCGGTTTGTGGCATATTGACGGTTGAGAACGCCAAAACACCTGCGCGATCGAAATTTCGACATTTGCACAAGCATAAAAATATTTGACACAGCCCTCTGCCTAGCAGAAAAATTTAGAATCGGGAACCGCACCTAGCCTCAACAATAGCCACTGGCTGATCTCTATTCTTTTCTCGGCAAATCAGAATTTGAGCCAAACGCTGCTCGGAATAATACCCATTAGCCATCCAGCCGAGGGGTGCGCCTGCGATCGCGCCAACTGCTAAACCAGTGATGAGGCTCCAAACAAGATGCTTTCTGGCGATCGGCTGTTGTTCCATGAAAATTTATCCTAAACATTTACCTTACCAGAAATACCACACATAAAAGTTAGTTTCTTCCTCCTATTTACTTATTTCCTAAGTAGTAACCCATTATTAAATATCATCTCCTTCACAGTCCGCTTAACACAATCCCATGCGGCAATAATCAAGTATCTAAACTTAACCAAACCGATGGCAAGAAATACATGGTATTTAGAAACTGGGACAAAGAGTTAACTGAGGAAAATCTCCGAGAGCAAATAACCAAAGTCCAGCAAGCATGGAAAAACACTGAGGCTACAGAACCCCGCGCCGAATCCATGTATTACAATCAGTCTGAAGATTTAATAGTGATCGAATTAAAAAATGGTGCTATTTTTTGTTTTCCCCCAAGCCTTGCACAAGGCTTAGAAGGCGCTTCACCAGAACAGTTTGCTGATGTTTGGCTACCCCCTTCCGGTAACAGCGTACACTGGGAAAGTTTAGATGTTGATTTTGGCATTCCCGAACTTGTAGCAGGTATTTTTGGGACAAAATCTTGGATGGCTGATTAATTTCTTAGTCGCCCTCTGCTCGGACTTTGTTTAACAAGAAGCGATGTCAATAACCGAACGATCTAAAATCCCCGACTTCTGGGAGAAGCCGGGGATTTATTGTGTAATTTTATGCCAAATCAAACAGCAAAAATTCAGCATCTTCCGTAGCTTCAATCGCCAATTCAGACTCGCCGCTAACTGCCGCAGCGTCGCCATTTTTCAAAGGCAAACCGTTGACCAAAACCGAGCCGCGAGCAACTTGCACCCAAGCGTGGCGATTCGGCTGCAAAGCATGAGAAACCCGCGAGTCTTTATCCAAAACAGCCGCATACAAATCAACATCTTGATGCACTTTAACAGCACCATCTCTCGCATCTCTTGCGGCCACTAAACGCAGTTTTCCGTGCCTTTCTGCTAGGGGAAACTCCCGCTGTTCGTAACTCGGAGGCAAACCCTGTGTATCGGGTAAGAGCCAGATTTGCAGCAAATGAACCGGGTCTGTTTGCGAGTTATTGAACTCGCTGTGCTTGATCCCCGTACCTGCACTCATCCGCTGTACTTCACCGGGTTTAATCACTGCACCGGTACCCAAACTGTCCTTGTGTTTTAATGCTCCTTCTAATACATAAGTAATGATTTCCATGTCACTGTGTCCGTGAGTGCCGAAACCTTTGCCGGGGCTAACGAAATCCTCATTAATTACCCGCAAAGATCGAAAATTCATATAATTTGGATCGTAATAGCCGGCAAAAGAAAATGTGTGGTAACTGTCCAGCCAACCGTGATTAGCGTGTCCTCTTGCTTCACTTTTTCTGACGGTAATCATTTTCTGAATCCTCAGTGAAATTTATCCGGTGTTTCTTTGATGTTTTTATTTTAAACCGAGTCAAGTTATTATGGATAGTACGCACTTAAAAGTGCGATACTTACCAAAAAGATACTATGCAAGTCCAAGAAGTAAAGGTCGATCGAGCAAATTGCCCTGTAGAACGCACTCTAGAGGTGATTGGCGGGCGCTGGAAAGTCTTGATTCTGCGGGAGTTGTTTCAAGGAGTGAAGCGTTTTAACGAGCTGCAACGAGCTGTCAACGGCATTACTCAGAAGATGCTGACGCAGCAACTGCGGGAAATGGAATCAGACGCGATCGTGCATCGGGAAATTTACCTGCAAGTGCCGCCAAAAGTTGAATATTCGCTAACGCCTTTGGGTGAAAGCCTCAAACCGATTATTAATGCCATGCACGAATGGGGAATTCAGCATATTAGCGAAGATGGAAAATGAGCAGTTTCTAGATTTTTTTTCCGTCTTCCGACAGATTTCAAACTTTCAACCTAGTTCAACAATAATAATATGAACAACATAGAGCGTCTCGCCACCCTCAACCGCATCCGCAAACTCAGCCGCCTGATGGATACCGCCATTGGCATCCCCGGCACCAAATTTCGCATCGGCTTAGACCCCATTATCGGTTTAGTTCCGGGTGCTGGGGATATCGTAGATACCGCGTTTTCCGCCTACCTAATTTATTTAGCAACTCGATTCAACATTCCCCAAAAAACTCTAGGGAAAATGATTTACAATATCGGTCTAGAAGCCGTTGTTGGTTCAGTACCTTTAGTAGGAGATATCTTCGATGCTTTTTATAAATCAAACATGAGAAATCTAGCGCTTTTAGAAGCACACCTCGAAGAAGCTGAACCAGAACTAGCTGCCGTTGCCGAACCTGTTCCTCAATCTATTAAATTGTAGGTACGAATTTCACAAACAATAATTGTAAATAACCAACAATCTCTCAAGCTCGCTCCCATCAAACGAAAAATCAGAATGTAGATTTCCCGCATTCGATTCAAATTTAATGTTGATGTGGGTTATCTGTTGTGGGGGGCGGGTTTATCTAGATTGTTGGTACTCGTCAGATATTATTCGTAAAACTCGCCCTTACGAAATAATCACTGATGTCGTTTAGCCGCTTCCACCAAAGCAATAACATCTTCTTCTCTAGTATTAAAAGCCGTTACCAGTCTAACAGTACATTCATCCCAGCGATAAAACAGAAAACCCTCAGCTAAAACCGATGTAATTACAGATTCTGGAAGTTGAATAAAAATCTCGTTGGCTTCAACCCGATGGCAAAACTTCGCTCCCTCAACTCCCGCCAAACCTTGGGCTAGTTGGGTGGCCATATTATTTGCATTAGCCGCATTCTTCAGCCACAAATTATCGGTTATATACGCTTCCAACTGCGCCGACAAAAACCGCATTTTCGAGAAAAGATGCCCGCTGCGCTTGCGGTAAAAAGGGAAAGTCTTTGCTAATTCTTGATTAAAAAAAACCACAGCTTCTGCACCCATCGCGCCGTTTTTTGTCGCTCCAAACGATAGAATATCCACACCCGCGCGCCAAGTGACATCCGCTGGAGAACAGCCCAAACTGACAACAGCATTGGCAAAGCGAGCTCCATCCATGTGCAGGTGCAAATTGTGAGCGCGAACTAATTCCGAAATGTGGGAAATTTCTGCTGGATTGTAGACTGTGCCGGCTTCCGTTGCTTGAGTGATGCTGACGGCTGCGGGCTGTACGTGGTGGACGACACCTGCACCAGCGCGATCGAGTATTTTTCCTAAAGTCTCTGCCTCTATTTTACCATGATTTCCTGTTACTGTCACTAACTTTGCACCGCCTGTAAAAAACTCCGGCGCGCCGCATTCATCTAAATTAATATGAGATGCCGCGTGACAGTAAACAGCCCCGTAAGGAGGAGTAACAACTGCAAGGGCAAGAGCATTAGCAGCAGAACCAGTTGCTACTGGAAAAACAGTCACCGATGTCTCGAACAAATCCGAAAATTCAGCTTGCAAACGCTGCGTATATTCATCATCTCCGTAAGACATCACAGCACCGCAATTAGCCGCTGCAATAGCAGCCATAATCTCCGGCGAAACCCCGGTTGCATTGTCGCTACAAAAATTCATTAGAATAATTGGTAAATAGAATCTATAATATAACTCAACACTCCGCAGTCAACACTCAAGCATTAAACCAAGAGGAAGAATTATGGCAGAATACCGCCAAATAGAATACCGCATCGGCAAAGACGGAAAAATTACCGAAACCGTCCTCAACGCCACGGGTTCGAGTTGCACCGAAACCACCGCCGGAATTGAAAAAGCCCTCGGAGAAGTAGAATCTCAAGACTTGCTACCAGAATATTATCAAGGCGAAGAAAATTTGACCGTTGAACAAACGCAGACTTTAAAACAAGTTTAGAAGAGTTAAAGATGTTTGAGTTCCTGGGTGCAACAGTTGATGTAACAACAGTGCCTGCCTTCAGCTTCGCGCTGGCTGTCGGGGGCATTTTTCTAATTTTAGTCTACGTTTATGCTGCATCTGAGGCGGGAGATGCGATCGAGTTTAAGTACGATAAAATTCTGCGGGAACGCATGAATCAGCTAGACATTCTCGATTGGCAAGACTTAGGCGAAAAAGCAGGCTTAAGTCGCTTTGGAGTGCGCTTAGTGCGGCAGGGAGACGTGGGAAAACTCACCGTAGACCAACTGAGACGGCTGGCAACAGTGCTGAATTTGAATTTTCAAGAGTTCGATCGCACTTTGCTCGCACTGCCAATATCCGCTACAATCACAACTGATCCCAGCGAAATAGAAGAATTGAGGCAGCAGTGTTTCCGGCTGCGATCGGAATTGCAGCAGCAAAAAGCTCAACTAACTGCTGATTTTCGCCGCGCTACCTTTGAACAGTTGCAAACTTTGTTAACCAACTATCCCGCCGCCCGCAAAATGGCAGAAGCCAAGCCGGATATGCCCGCCAAAAACCTCTCAGCTTTGTTTACTCCCTTAGAAAATCTCTTGTCAAGTTGGGATTTTGAAATGATTGGTTCTGCGTGGGAACAAACTGCTTACAATCCGCAGTTGCACCAGCCGGATGTTGAGGATATAACCGAAGGAGAATTAGTTTATATTCGGTTTGTCGGCTATCGAGAGGGAGAGCGAATTCTTACTCCTGCTAAAGTTAGTCGTACCCTTCCAGCGGGAATGAAAAATTAAATTTTAAATTATAAATTAACATGACTACAGTTGCCATTGACTTCGGCACCAGCAATACGGTTGTCTGCATTCTTAACCCGGATACGAAAACACCAGAAACTTTGCGATTGGGCGAGATGTCCCGCATTTTTAAAACGAAGAATTTGAGCGGAGATATTCGAGAAATATCTGTAGTGCCGACTTTAGTTTTTGTGAAAAATGCCGAAGAGTTGGTGCTGGGAGAAAAAGTGCGATCGCAGCGTTTGGGACAATCCCAGCCAGACCGCTTTTTCAAAGCTTTTAAACGCAATTTAGCTGCGGACTTTCAGCCACCACCCCGCAATATCGACGGCGACACCTACACAGCCGAATCAGTAGCCGAACAGTTTATTAAGACTATTTGGAAACAATTATATTTACAAAATATACAGCCAGACAAAGTAATTTTTACAGTCCCCGTTGGAGCTTTTGAGCGATATCTAGATTGGTTTCGCGACTTAGGAGAAAGTTTGGGAGTTGCGGAAGTTCAGGTAATAGATGAATCCACAGCCGCCGCCCTGGGATATGCAGTAAAACGCCCCGGCTCTCTAGTTTTAGTAGTTGATTTTGGCGGCGGAACTTTAGATTTAAGTTTAGTCCGTACTGCTGTAACCCCCCCCTTACCCCCCCTTACCAAGGGGGAGAGAAATCTCGCTCCTCCCCTTGACAAGGGGGGGCTGGGGGGGGTGCGTGCCGAAGTGTTGGCAAAATCCGATGCTTATGTTGGCGGCGAAGATATTGACATCTGGATTGTCGAAGATTATTTGCGACAAATTGGTTCGTCGCGGGCAGAAGTCGGTCCAGTTGGCTGGCAAAATTTATTAGAAATAGCGGAAAAATTAAAAATTCAACTTTCTCAAGTTAATGAGGCGAAGGAAAGTTGGTTGGACGATGAAACTTTTATGTCTTACGACTTGCAGCTAAACCGAGAGAAGCTTGAGGAAATTATGGAATCTAGGCAGTTGTTAGAACAGTTGCGACAAGCTTTAGATGAAGTGCTGAGCATTGCAATGGGAAAAGGTATCGGCAAAGCAGATATTGAACAGGTTTTGCTGGTAGGAGGAACTTCTCTAATTCCGGCTGTATCTAATTTAGTGGTTTCGTATTTTGGGCGGCCAAAAGTCCAAACAGACAAGCCTTTTGAAGCGGTGGCGCACGGTGCTTTAGCCTTGACACAATTAGCGACTGTTGACGATTATTTGCGCCACAGCTATGCAATTCGCCTTTGGGAACCTTATGCTAAAGCTTATGCTTATTCGCCGATATTTAGCAAGGAAATGAAGTATCCCTGTCAAAGTTCCGAAGAGTTGACGCTGCAAGTGGCAATTGAAGGGCAAAGGGAAATTCGGTTAGATATTGGGGAAGTTGCGGAGGTATCACAAGCGGAGGTTATTTTTAACGAAAAAGGGCAAATGACGAGCAGCTTGCTCAACAAAAAAACTGATTTTCGGTCTCTGGAAAGCCACCACCAGCAGGTTTGCGTAGCGCATTTGAATCCGCCCGGGGTATTGGGAATTGACAGGGTTTCGGTGAGTTTTGAGGTGGATGAGAGGCGGGTTTTGTTGGCGACGGTACGGGATTTGGTGACTGGTAAGGTGTTGGTGGAAAAAGGGGCGATCGCCAAACTGCAATAATGGTAAAATCTCAAGTATAATGGGTAATTTTTAGTTAATTTAACGACTTTAAAAATGTCATATAGTGAATTTACTACTATCACCAAAGTGCGTGCAGCATTTAACCTCACTGTTAATGAAAAAACAGTTTTGTTTGCAGATGTAGAATCAATTGCACCTAGCGACTATCTGAAAACAACCCTAGCAGAATATATCCCTCTCGCCAATGCTATCAATACTGAAAAAGCTCGCTCGGAGTTAATTATTGCTCCCGTATTATTAGAAGTACGGCGCATTTTAAACTTCCAAATCGGCTTTTTTTCCGGCACGGAATTTAATGCCGATCCAGAAAGTGGACTTAACGGGTACTGCGATTATATCCTCACCGCATCCAGCGATTGGTACGAAATCCGAACACCAGTTGTTACCTTAGTAGAAGCCAAAAATGAAAACATCAAAAACGGATTAGGACAGTGTATTGCTGAAATGTTGGGAACCCAGCGATTCAATCAACAGCAAAATGATGAAATTGAGGCGGTTTACGGAGGTGTTACCACGGGAAATGCTTGGAAGTTTCTCAAATTGGTAAATCAAACAGCTTTTATTGACTTGAACGATTATTATATTAACGAAGTTGACAAAATTCTCGGAATTTTAACAAAACCTTTACGCAAAGACTAAAAACAACGATTGAAATCAAATTTATGCCACCATGAAAAAGCAACAAAATAAATTCAGCCACCTGACGGCAATCGAAAGAATTTATCTGTCATTTCCGGCAAGATTTTTATTGGATAAAAACTTGCTACAAGGCAAAGTCTTAGATTTTGGGTGCGGCTTGGGCAGCGATGTTAGATTGTTGCAGCAAAAAGGCTTCGATATTACGGGTTATGACCCTTATTATTTCCCGGAATTCCCGGAAGATAAATTCGACACCATCATTTGTTTTTATGTTTTGAATGTTTTGTTTCCTGAAGAACAAGCTAATGTCCTGATGGAAGTGTCGCACCTGTTGAAACCCGGAGGGAATGCGTATTTTGCGGTGAGAAGGGATATCAAAAAAGAAGGCTTTCGAGAACACTACGTGCACAAAAAACCTACATATCAGTGCATTGTCAAACTTCCCTTTAAGCCAGTTCACCTAGATGAGTATTGCGAAATTTACAAATACGTGCATTACAATCATCAAAGAAATTCTATTAATAACTGCATATTCTGCAATCCGTATAAAAACCTAATTTTGCTAACTGAATCAGCAACAGCTTATGCGATGTTTGACGGTTATCCCGCTAGCAAAGGTCATGTTTTAATCATCCCCAAGCGTCACGTTGCTAATTATTTTGAACTGCCGTTTCGAGAGCAATCGGCTTGCTGGTTTATGGCTAATAAGGTGCAAAAAATGTTAATTAAAAAATTTCATCCTGACGGGTTTAATGTGGGAATAAATATTAATAAACAGGCGGGTCAAAGTCGCACTCACACGGCTATTCATGTTATCCCCCGTTACAATGACGATGCGGCTGGGAATAAAGGCGGAATTAGGTATGTGATTCCCAAGAGTGAAAAATAAAAGTTAGCCAATTGCGAAAGGAATTCTTTTTTACCGCAGAGGCGCAGAGAACACAGAGGAATAGAAAAGAGAGAAATTTATAATTTTTGTAAGGATTGTTATATTTGAGCAAACGGCGAGCAAAATAGAGTTAAAATGTGTTTGCAAGGTCTAAAACTACACATTAGCAGCAATTTGGTGTTCTGTTTATGTCTAAGCGCAAAAAGCAAGAATGGCTCAAGGAAACTCTAGAACTCAAAGAAGACCACAATTGGAAGTCAAAGCCTGGAACTCGAATTTTTGTAGCAGGAAGAGGTGCAGTCCGCTTTGATGCCCCGGAAGATTGGCATTTTGAACCGGATACTAATTCGTTCCGGTTTACGGATAAAAAGCCGCCGGATGATGATTGTCGTTTGGAGGTTTCGTTTAATTTGCTACCACCTGGTAACTGGGCAGATTTTCCGCTGGTGCCGCTATTACAGAAGGTGGTTGAAGATGATACGCGAAATCCGATCGCTTTTGGGGACATTATCCAATTGAAGCGGCAAACTGCCCGCGTTGTTTGGACTGAATTTAAGTTTATCGACCCTCCCGAACAGCGGGAAGCTTATTCGCGAATCTGTATTGGATTGGGTTCTAATGTTCAGTGTTTGATTACTTTTGATTACTGGGTTGACGATGCTGAACGTTTGACTCCTGTCTGGGATACGGTGATGGATTCGTTAGTTCTGGGTTTGTTTATTAGCGACCCTCGAACGGGGTTCGCACGTCCAGACTAGACCGATTTTATGGGAAACTTTCAAGAACTAATTTTGCTAAGTGTTGGATTAGCAAGCTACCAGTCAGTAAATTTAGAACCTACATTAAACTTTACAACCGCTTTGCCATGAAAATATCTGGCTTGCCAATTCCGTTCGCGTCGGGCATCACTCCGACGATCGCAAAACCCATTTTTTGATAAAATTCGTAGGGATGACCGCGCAAATTTCTAATTTTGGCGATGTGTTCCCAAACGTTAGGATAAAGATTGATGCCTGAAAGAGTGGTTTGATTGTCTTCGTCGTCGGTACCTACCCACAGGACGATCCCTCCCCGGTTTTTAGCTTCTGCTGCTAAATCAGCTACGAGCGATCGACCAATTCCTTGTCCGCGAAATTCTGTTCTCACTACCAGCGGGTGCAGTTCCCAAACATTACCGTCATACTGTTTAATCCCGCCAATCCATCCCAAAACTTGATTGCTGTCGCCAACAGCAATTCGACTGATGCGATCGGGTCCCAAAGATTCTTGCACTTCTTGCAAAGCAGATTTTAGATCGGGCCAAGCATCGGGCCAATGCTCTTTAAAACCTTCAACTATTAATCTAGCTACCTGTTGAATTTTTGGCTCGTCAACCGCACGCAAATCTGTAATTTGTACGTTCATGATTTTACATACTAAATTAAGGATTACGGACTAATACGCTCAAAAACCGGATTTTATAACCGGGTAAAGGGCAAAAACGAAGTCAGGACTCATGCAGAATCTAATTATATCAAATCCGCGTTAAAAACTCTCGATCCAACTCGGCAATTGAAATCGCTACGTAACAAAGTTGCCTCTGAGCGAGCGAGGAACTAACAAATAAAGAGGGTATTTAAGCTAGATTTGATCTTATTTCTTGTGCCGATCGAGCTTAAACGCAAGTTAGTAGAATACCCTTGAGGTTAAAACCAGTTTGTCGGGCGAGGGCAACATTCGCTACAGCTTGCCCGATCGCTAGCTTTCATATTTCAGTCTAGGCTAATTTTGCCATAAAATCGGATTTTGCGATCGTAAGGGCGATCGATCTTCTGCAGGGATAATTTGCGATCGCTAGTTTGCTAGATTTGAGTGGAGCGGCTAATCCTGAAAATGCTATAATTATTAACAAGTTGTGCTTAGGGAGACTCGGGAAAATGCAGATCGCACCATTTGAAGAAAAAATGTGGGAGAGTTCGCCAACAAAAACTCGCACTAAAATATCCGATAGTGAAATAAACGATAAGTACGAGTTAAGAGAGAATAGAATTCTTACTGAAATCAACCGTGAAAAGCTTCCGAGCTTTGTCCAGGCATTAAAGAATCCTGGTTATATGGAAGTGCGACCCTTTTACCAAAGAAGGGCGCGTTGGACTACCAAAATGCAATCCAAACTAATCGAATCATTTCTCATCAATATTCCAGTTCCATCAATAATTTTATACGAAAAAGATTACAATTCCTATGAGGTGATGGATGGTCAACAGAGAATTACTGCGATTCAGGATTTTTATGAAAACAAGCTTACATTAACAGGGCTTGAATTTTGGTCTGAATTAAATGGACGTACCTACAATCAACTTCCTCAAAAAATTAGAGCCGGTATCGACCGTCGTTCTATATCATCTACCGTAATTATTGCCGAATCAACTTCCGATCCTGAAGAGGCTCTATTCTTAAAACAAAAAACCTTCGAGCGCCTTAACACTGGAGGCGTAGATTTAAGTCAACAGGAAGTGCGAAACTGTTTGTATTATGGAAAGTTCAATGAACTGTTGCTAAAATTATCGCGCTATCCCATATTTGCAGAAGCTTGGGGAATTCCGACAGAGGATAACAGCGCCGAATTGGAGAAAAATACCCTTTATAAAAAAATGGAAGATGCTGAGTTAGTTCTGCGTTTTTTTGCGCTCAGAAATGTTGATAACTTCCAACGGGGAATGGAAGGGTTTTTAGATTTGTACATGATGAGAAGTTTAAATTTTGATGAGGAACATATCAATTACTTGGAATCTATTTTTCTCAAAACTATCACAATAGCTCACCTAATTTACGAAGAGCATTTATTCAAACCATTTGACCATAAAACTCAAACTTGGTCTAAAAAGGCTTATAAAGCATATTATGATGCAATTATGGTTGGTTTAAGCAGGCACTTGCAATATGAAAAAAGATTAATTGCTCTAAAAAACCGCATTATTGAAGAGACAAAGAACCTCTTTAAAAAACCTGAATCTCGTCTTCTCACAGGAGGTGGAAAAACCAAGGCAGAGATTCAGGATCGAATCAGGATATTTGACGAAATGCTTTTGCAAGTTATCGGAGAGTAACTTGCGATGTTTGACGAGCTTATCGAGACAGTCTGTCTTAAAATTTCCACTGTCCGTTCGATGATAAAAACTAACGATCGACTTAGAGAAATCGTATTTCAAGACAGTTCAGATATAAAAGAGTTGAAAGAAAATCCTGAATTTGCCGCATTAATAGAAGTAATCCCTAGCAAACAAGAATGGCGAATTTACGATCGCTCTGCTGTTGTAACCCGATTGTATGCTATTTACGAGCGCTTCGTTGAGGATTTAATTTCGGATTGGCTGCGACGGATGCCCGATTTGGTTCCGCGTTATTCAGATTTGGGACAAACAGTCCAAAATACCCATCAAGAGGGTATAGGGCGTTTATTGATTGACATCAAAAAGAATAGGTTTCAACACCTTTCAGTGGAGAAAGTAGTGCAAGGATTATCCTGTGGAATTACTGACACTGGAAAATACGAACTACTTCCTGATGCTTTCCTATTGCACGAGCAAAATTTACGGAAGGAAGTGCTAGAAACAGTTTTGAAAAATGCTGGGATTGATGAGGCGTGGAAATGGGTAATTAATCACAAAGAAATTAAATATTTTGTAGAGGAAGTTCGCGGCAGTCAAAACACGGCTGAAGGAGAACTAAAACAACTGGTTGACTATCGAAATAAAGCAGCACACGGCTCTACAGATGAGATTTTGGGGACTCAAGAACTGTTGGACTTAGGTGATTTTGTTGAGGCTTTATGTAAATCCCTCGCTGATTTAGTCACCTACAATATAATTTTACTCCAGAGCAATCGAGGGCTGGTAAGGGAGATTGGAGAAATTACTGAGTGGCTCAAAAAGCAACAAGCATACGTAGCCCAAGTTAAGGGAGTTACAACATTAACTGTAGGAGAACGTGTTTTTCTAGTTTTAGTTAATAATAAATTGTCGTACTGCTACTCTGCTAAAATTGAGAGCATTCAGCTTTATGATATTTCCCAAAATCATGTGGAAATAACCTCGGAAGAAGAAGTAGGGTTAAAGTTCGATCGCGATGCCAGAATTGGATTGACTATTTATGTAACTAAATCAAACCCAGTTGACTGAATCTTTCGTTAACTGCGATCGCCCGATCGCCAATTCCCCGCAAAATACTAACACAAGTGCCGTACAATTATCCCACCATCCGGCATCAACCCACCTGCTAACCCCATGCTTTGCGATTACCTGGTACAAATCCTCACCGCCCGCGTCTACGATGTTGCTCAAGAAACAGCCCTAGAATCCGCCCCGAATCTATCAGCACGGCTCAACAATAAACTTTTGCTGAAGCGAGAGGATATGCAGTCGGTGTTTTCCTTTAAACTGCGGGGTGCGTACAACAAAATGGCGCAACTCTCGCCGGATTTGCTAGCACAAGGTGTGATTGCAGCTTCCGCCGGCAACCACGCCCAAGGAGTCGCCCTCGCCGCCCGCCACCTGGGAACTCGCGCGATTATCGTCATGCCCGTAACGACGCCACAGGTGAAGGTAAATGCGGTGATATCCCGGGGTGGAGAGGTAGTTTTGCATGGGGATACCTACGACGATGCTTACGCTTTTGCGCGCCAATTAGAGGCGGAAAAAGGTTTAACTTTTATTCACCCTTTTGATGACCCGCACGTAATTGCGGGACAGGGTACGATCGGCATGGAAATTCTGCGGCAACATCAAAAACCAATTCACGCGATTTTTGTGGCAATTGGTGGCGGTGGATTGATTTCGGGAATTGCGGCCTATGTCAAGCGGTTGCGGCCGGAAATTAAAATTATTGGCGTCGAACCGGTGGATTCCGATGCCATGAATCAATCGCTGAAAGCCGGTAAACGGGTGCGTTTGTCGCAGGTGGGTTTATTTGCTGACGGCGTTGCTGTGCGGGAAGTGGGGGAGGAAACTTTTCGCTTGTGTCAAGAGTATGTGGATGAGATTATTTTGGTTGATACGGATGATGTTTGCGCGGCGATTAAGGATGTTTTTGAAGATACGCGATCGATCTTAGAACCTGCCGGCGCTTTGGCGATCGCAGGTGCGAAAGCTTACGTCGAACGGGAACAAGTCGCACGAGAAACGTTAATTGCTGTGGCTTGCGGCGCGAACATGAATTTCGATCGCCTGCGTTTTGTAGCAGAAAGAGCCGAGTTTGGCGAACGCCGCGAAGCCATTTTTGCAGTCACAATTCCCGAACAACCGGGAAGTCTCCGCAGGTTTTGCGAATGTCTGGGAAAACGCAATTTAACTGAATTTAGCTATCGAATTGCGGATGAGAAAGAGGCACATATTTTTATTGGTGTACAAATTCAAAACCGTGCGGATGCGGTAAAGATAGCGGCAAGTTTTGAAGATTGTGGCTTCAAGACTTTGGATTTAACTGATGATGAATTAACGAAACTGCACGTGCGGCATATGGTGGGCGGGCGTTCGATGCTGGCCGACCATGAATTGTTTTATCGCTTTGAATTTCCTGAACGTCCCGGTGCATTGATGAAGTTTGTCGGTTCGATGAGCCCTAACTGGAATATCAGCGTTTTTCACTATCGAAATAACGGCGCAGATTACGGGCGAATTGTGGTGGGAATTCAAGTACCGCCCGATGAGATGAAAGAGTGGCAGGCTTTTTTGGATACGCTGGGCTATCAGTATGGGGATGAGAGTCAGAATCCGGCGTATAAATTGTTTTTGAGGTAGGGTTTTTTGGGAAAGTTACCCTCTTTATGAAGGAGGCGGTTGAAACCGGGGCTAGCACGAGGGGATTGCCCCTACAAAGGAGAAAATCTCAGACTCAGACGCACCCTACAACACCAACTAGAATCATCGTGCAAACTCGAAGGCAATATTCGTGATGCGGCCGCGCCAGTAGGGCAATAGCCAGCCATCAGGCAGTTGCCACGCCACCTCACCCGAGAGCGGAATCCGCATACCGTCTCGCAATTCGTAGTCCCAGAAGCGGCCAATCCAGGGCGCAAACACCAGCCCGCCGTTAACTGTACGGGCGCGGGCCTCGGCGCGGACAGTGGCGATTAGCCCTGCTTCATCAAAGCGGAAATTTAGGGAAACAGTAGTGTCGCCATCCTGTAGCGTTGCTCTGGCGGAAGAATGGTCGATCGCCTCCCAGCGAACACCCTGACTCGGCAGCAGTCTCGTCGGATACCAAGCCGCCTCCGCGAAAAAGCGTATCAGTTCCCCTTGTGCCACTTCTGGAGTGCCGCGGATATCCGCCAGAGTCACCAGGCCCAGCAGCGCCGCATGGAGGATGCCTTCGCCAGAAATGTAGGCATCATGAACGAACGCATTGATACCGGGCATCATGACAATTCGCCCGTCCCAATCAAAGCCAGGGCGTTGAGTAATTACCAGTTGAGTTGAAGTGAAGGCGCTCCATTTTTCTGCAGTTTCGCTCATGTTAAACGTGCCTTCGTGGGAAACCCGCGCTGCTACAATTAGCGGTTGTCCATCTTCGAGCACCGCGCGAAAGTAGCGCTGCACGGGCTGGGGTAAATCGGCGATTTCCCGCGCATCAAATGTGAGAGGTTTAATCGGCAAGCGTGCAGCTTCCAGATTTGCTCGCAGTTCCTGGGTACCGAGATGCCAGCGGTATGCTCCAAGGGCGATCGCGCCAACCATGCCAACTACAAGCGCGAGGATAATTAGTACGATCGCCGAGGGCCACATGGTGATTCCTCTTGATACCTAAAAACGAGTTAATCAAGGGCGAGTCTTAAACCCATCGACCCACTACAACTCTCACCGTTCCATCTGCCAAAGTTTCCTCTTCTTCAACATGAAAACCCTCTGACTGCACCGCCGCCATCAAACTTTTGTGCGCGTATTTTTGACTAATTGAATTGACAAATTCCTGCTGGTTAATTCGAGCGCCCCAAAAATCCGCTACCAATTCGTAATCCTTTCCGTTACGGCGAAAACCCAAATCGTAGCCATTGGATTGCCGAATCACGTACTCGGCATTAGTTTTGTCACCCCGATAACCCCGCACCTGCACATTGCACTCTACTTGATAACCCAACTCTTCCAACACTTGATGCAGCAGTTCGCCGTTCTTGATTTGAACCTTGATAGTTGTGAAGTGTGACATATCACTTTCGGATTTTTGTGTAAAACTCTGATTTGATTATAATAGCATAAACAGGAAGAGTCAATAAGTTAGGAATTGCGCTATTAAAACCGCTTTTTACGATAAATATGGGGTTGGGCAAGATAGCATCTGCACATAAACCCGGTTGAGGGCGGTTTTGTACCAGCGTCCTGTAATTACCAAATTTTAAGTTTTAAATTGATACCATATCCACACAAACAAGCAACTTTATGCCCGTATTTTAAACTTTTAAGCAATCATTCATTGCCAATTCTTCAATCTAAAATCTAAAATCTAAAATCTAAAATGGTATGATATCCGACAATTCTAACCAACCCAGAGAATATGATGCCGTCCTCGGCGGTCAAAGTCAAATCCCCCTCGCAGGCGCTGTTTTGGGAGGCATCGCTGGCGTCAAGCAGCGCTTCAACAGCCCTAGTATCGAGTCGCGGATTGCCGCTGTTAAAGATGCTCCTAAATACGGAGGTGCTGGTTTAAATTTAGCAATTGAGGCGCTGCTTGATCCCGCAGCAGAAGTGCAGCGAGTTGCTTATTTAATTTTGCGATCGAGGACAGAACCTTTAGTCAGCCAAGCTTTAAAAGACTTCGTACCTTACAAGCTTTTTGACTGCATCCGCACGGTCAAAACTGGGACAAATGTTGCGATTAGTCCCGGAGGAGATCACACGGCGAGTTTGCACGGGAAAATTATTAGAATTTGCGATGTAGATACAGGAGAAATACTCTATACTGTTGACAAGTATCCCCGCGCTCAAGAAACTTTTGTCCTTTGCCAAGAAAGTGAAGTGTTTGTGAGGAGCAGAAATACTCCGAAACATCGTGCGATCGAAATTTGGCAAGAAGGAGAATTTCGGCATACTTCCCTCGGACATGAAGGGGAAATTAGCGCAATTGTCATCAGTCCCGACAGTCAAGTTATCGCCACAGGTTCGGCAGATACTACTATCAAAATTTGGAATTTAGAGACGGGAAAGTTAATCTGTACTTTTGGCAGTCTTTTAACCTGGGGAGCTCATAAAGCAGGAATTGTTAGTCTTGCTTTTAGCCCGATCGCACAAACTCTCGCTAGCAGCAGTTCTGACGGTACAATTAAACTGTGGAACCTCCGCAGCAGAGAGTGCTCCCAAACAATTAAGGGTTATGCGAATTGTCTGGCTTTCAGTCCAGACGGGCAGACTTTGGCTACTGGCGGCTGGGACAGAAACATTCAACTGCGACAGCTATCGAATCCAGATAGTTCAATCACATTGGCAGGGCATTTTAACTCTATAAATGCGATCGCCTTTAGTCCCGACGGACTCACTGTTGTCAGTGCTAGTGCCGATGGTAATATCAAATTTTGGAATGCCAGTACCGGCGAAAATTTTTACACTCTTAGCGGACATCAAAGCTCTGTTACTTGTCTTACTTTTAGCAGCGATGGTGAAACTATTATCAGTGGTAGTATAGACAAAACTGTCAAAACTTGGGGAGTTAATTGAAGGAGGTTCGGCAACCAGCACTGTACAAGATGTAGCGGAGGGCAGAAAAAGAGAATAGGAAATAGGGAAGAAAGCAGAAGGCAGAAAGAAGAGGGAATCGACCTCATGATTTTCACAAATTAAATACCTCCTAACCATTCAGGCGCTGCCTATATTTCAATTTTCCCGATTCCCTCTTCCTCGCTGCGTGAATCTACGCAAACAAATATAATAAATTTACAATCCCAGTTCTTGTGCAAGCCGAGGATTGCGGAACTTCTTTTTGCACTACTACAAATAGTTACCGTAAAAATACCGACTGGCAGGCATTATTCAGCTTATTATCAATTTGTGAACTGTCGCCGAAAAGCCTGAGCGAGCCGCAATTTCTGAATCCTTTAAAGTACCTTTAATATTATCGCATCTTGGTCGGATGAGTATTACTGCTAATTGTAATATTTGACTTAAAAAGTTTATGCTTAAAAGATAGGCTAGGGTTAAATATACAGTGCGCCCTAGAGTAACCATGTCACACTGCAACCAATCCATCTGTCGTTCCCGCAATCTCGCAGAAATGTGCGATACTGCTGCGAGTTGGCAGCAAAAAGCCGATCGACTAACGGTAGAATTAAACACCACCCAGGATCTGCTTCATGCAGAAATCGATCGGCTCAAACAAGCCAACAAAACCCTTCACGCCGCTGTCAGTTGTGCCCCTATTTTCCTGTGGGCAACAGACAGAGAAGGCAAGTTAACCCTTGCAGCAGGGAAAGGATTAGAAAATTTGGGACTCAAACCAGGTGCAACTGTCGGGCGATCGATTTTTGAAGTTTACAGCAGCCAGCCAGATATCTTAGAAAATATTGCCGAGGTATTAGCAGGAAACGATCGTACTTGGAACATCCGAGAGAGGCATTTTATTCACGAAATTCGATCCGCAGCCCTGCGAGATGGAAACGGCGAAGTTGTCGGCGCAGTTGGTGTTTCTACTGAAATTACCGAGCGCGAGCAGTCCATTGCCACTCTAGAAACGGCAAATCAAGAATTAGAAGACAGGCTTCAGCAGCAAACGGCAGTCTTCAATGCAGCACTTGCCGAAAGCGAAAAAAAGTACCGTAACCTCGTAGAAACCTCCCAAGAATTGATTTGGTCGATCGATATTGAAGGCCTCTTGACTTTTGTCAATTCCGCCGCCAAACGCATCTATGGTTACGAACCACCAGAAATGATCGGACGCCGCTTCACCGATTTTTTAGTTCCCGATCAAGGAAGTAGACCAAGAGAAATATTTGCCCAACTTTTAGCGAGAACCAAACTTCAGCCACAAACCGCTAATTCTCCTTACGAAACAGTACACATTCGCAAAGACGGTACTCCCGTCCACCTGCGCGTCAACAGCATCGTCAACCAAGCTGAAAACGGCGCTATTTTAGGCTTGTGCGGAACGGCGACAGATATTAGCGAGCACAAGCGATCGGAAGAAGCACTCCAAGAAGCTACAGACCAACTTCGCGCCGTTTTGGATGCCGTACCCGGACTGATTTCTTGGATCAGTTCAGATTTGCGGTATATCGGAGTCAACCAGCACTTAGCAACCTCATTCAACCTGTCTCCTGAAAGCTTTGTCGGTCAAGAAATCAACTTTCTCGACAAAGGCTCGACTTTCGGAGAACTGATCCGAATTTTTTTTGACAGTTCATCTCAGCAAATCTGCCAAGAAATAGAAATAGAAATTAACGGTTTCGTCCGCAACTATTTGATAGTAGCTCAGAAATATCATCAGGGAACCGCAGCAGTTTCTGTAGGAATAGATATTACCGACCGCAAGCGTGCGGAAGCTCTCAAAAACCAATTGATTTGCTCTCTGCAAGAATCAGAGCACAAATTTCGTAGCCTTTATGAAGCCACCAGCGACGCAGTAATGTTGCTTGACGAAAAGGATTTTTTTGACTGCAACCCCGCGACCTTAAAAATATTTGGCTGTAGCAACACAAAACAATTTTACGGCAAGAAACTGAGCGACTTTTCCCCACAATTTCAGCCTAGCGGACAAGACTCATCTAGTCTAGCAATACAGAGAATATCGACAGCAATGCAAACAGGTAGCTGTCGCTTTGACTGGGTACACAAACGACTCGACGGTTCAGAATTTCCCGCTGAAGTGCTGTTAAATGCAATGGAAATTAACGGACGAAAAGTAATTCAAGCAGTAGTGCGGGATATTACAGAGCGCAAGCGCGACGAAGATGGCATCAAAGCATCCCTCGCAGAAAAAGAAGTTCTCCTCAAAGAAATTCACCACCGTGTCAAAAACAACCTCCAAGTTATTTCCAGTTTGCTCAAACTTCAGTCCCGCTACATCCAAGACAGCCAGGTTAGTGAAATGTTAAAAGAAAGTCAAAACCGAGTCAGATCAATGGCCCTGGTTCACGAACAATTGTATCAATCCAAAGACTTGTCAAACATTGACTTTGCTGAATACATCCAAAATCTCGCCCACAATTTATTCCAAGCTTATGAAAATCATGCAGAAGGCGTCAACTTGCAAACAAATATTGCGCCGTGTTCTCTCAATATTGATACGGCCGTTACTTGCGGGTTAATTATCAACGAGCTTGTGACAAATGCCCTCAAATATGCTTTTAAAGGGCAAGTAAAAGGTAAAATTAAGATAGATTTCACTTTAGATAATAACAGAGTTTGCGTGCTAACCGTGAGCGACAGCGGAATTGGTTTTCCTCAAGACTTAGATTATCGCAAAGCCCGAACGTTGGGTTTGCGACTGGTCGGGTCTCTAGTCAAGCAAATCCGGGGGGGAATAGAACTGTTAGAAACTGCTGGTACGACTTTTAGAATAACCTTTTCTCAGCCCAAATTGCACTCTAAGGAGAAAATTTAGTGTCCAACAAAAAAATTCTGATAGTTGAAGACGAGAGCATCATTGCGGAAGACATTTCCGACAGTTTGATATCTCTCGGATATAGAATAACTGGCATGGTCTATTCGGGAGAAGAAGCGATTGAATCGGCAGCCAAGTTTCGCCCGGATTTAGTTTTAATGGATGTTAACCTCCAAGGAGAAATCGACGGCATTACAGCCGCCGAAGAAATTCGCTTGCGCTTTCAAATCCCGGTAGTTTATCTGACAGCTTATGCCGATGAAACTACTTTGCGACGAGTCAATAGTACAAAACCCTTCGGCTATATTGTCAAGCCCTTTGAAGAAAAAAACTTGCACACAACTATTCAACTGGCACTCTACCGACATCAGTATGACAGCTTGACCAACCTGCC
Source organism: Microcoleus sp. Pol7_B2 (assembly GCF_036701035.1). Taxonomy (NCBI): domain Bacteria; kingdom Bacillati; phylum Cyanobacteriota; class Cyanophyceae; order Oscillatoriales; family Microcoleaceae; genus Microcoleus; species Microcoleus sp. Pol7_B2. The sequence goes on from NZ_JAUBQB010000042.1 coordinate 43,295, forward strand.
AAATCGTTCATTTTTGCGAGAAAAGTTAAGTCGAGTATTAGATGCTCAAAAAGAATTGTCCGGAGTCGTTCCAGTTGTCACGCTTAGCTTAGATAAAATCAACCGCATTAACAGGACCTGGGGACACGATATCGGCGACTCAGTGCTTTGCACTATCGCCCAGCGGCTAACTAACTGTATGGAAAACATTAATAGTGTTGCTCGTTTGGAAGCGGCCGAATTCGCGCTGATTCTTAAACCAGTTGCAGAAAAACAGGATGTGGCTAAGATTGCTCAAAACATTTTAGATATTGTATCCCAAGCTATGATTGTCAAAGATTGCGAAGTCTATGTCACTGCTAGTATGGGGATCTGCTTGTATCCCGGGGACGGCACCGACGGAGATGAAATGCTAAAAAATGCTTATATAGCCATGTATCAATCTCAGCAAAAAGGGGGCAATACTTATCATTTTTATACGGCTAAGAATGCTAATTTTTTTATTAATACACTTCTTCAAGAAACTTGCTTGCGCCATGCTTTAAAAAGCTCAGAATTTGAAGTATACTATCAGCCTCAAATAGAAATTAAAACAGGTAAAATGATTGGTGCTGAAGCTTTGGTGCGCTGGAATCATCCCGAACGGGGGCGAGTTTCCCCAGGGGAATTTATTCCAATGGCTGAAGAAATGGGCTTGATTGCACCGTTGGGCGAATGGGTATTAGAGACTGTTTGCAGGCAAACTAAAACATGGCAAAGAGCAGGTTTGCCACTCCTGCGAGTGGCAGTTAACGTGTCAGCCCGTCAATTCGAGCGCAAAAATTTCACGGAAAGAGTCAGGGAGATATTAACAGAAACAGATCTCGATCCCAAGTGTTTGGAATTAGAACTGACGGAAAGTCTTGTTTTGCAAGACGAAATTGCAGCATCTAAAGCTTTTACGGTGTGGAAAGATCAGGGAATTAGGATAGCAATTGATGATTTTGGGACTGGATATTCTTCTTTGAGTTATCCGAAACGCTTTCCGTTTGATGCGATCAAAATAGACAAGAGTTTTATTCGCGACATTGCAGACGATCGCCAAAATGCAGCAATAACAATAGCGATTATTCAAATGGCACACTGCATGAACATGACGGTGGTGGCTGAGGGGGTAGAAAATAAGCAGGAACTTGATTTTTTGTGCGAGCACGAATGCGACGAAATTCAAGGCTATCTTTTCAGTCAGGCTTTGCCAATGGCTGAGTTTGAAGCGCTGCTCAAAAGCGATAAGTGCTGGGATTTATCCTGGAGGAAGAAGGAAGTTCGGCAACGGATTCGGTAAGGGAAGGAGGAAGAAGGAAGTTTGGCAACGGATTGTGTAACGGATGTAACGGATGTCAGGAAGAGGGAAGTTTGGCAACGAGCACTGTACGGGATGTAACGGAGGTCAGGAACAAGGAAGAAAGAGGAAGGAAGAAGGAAGAAGGAAGGGTGTCAGCAATTAATAACATCCTAATTGTCTTAGTTGTTGCTAGACAATAGGATAATGGGGAAGTGGTAATTGGTAATTGGGAATGGATAATTTTTCCTAAAGACTCAAGACTAATGACTAATGACTAATGACTAATGGCTGATGACTAATTTAAAAGATACGATCGCCCAACCAACTTCCCAGCCACAGCCCAAAACCGGAAGTAGCCACCAACAGGATAAACGTATAAAGCCCGCTGCCGTTGTGGCTCAACCTTTCTGCAGCTACCATCCGCGCCACAACTCCAGCAATAATCCCGATCGCAGCCCAAGCCCCATAAACAGTCTTAGACCCGGCGATAGCCAAGGCTTGGACCATCGCCCCCGAACCCGCTCCAGCAAAAACCCCCGCCCACGCCCCAATCCCCAGCCCGATCGCACCAGAGAGCCCGACGGGGCCGCCAGAATTCACGCCTAGTTCCGCCGCCAGCCCGCACATCAAGCCGACAATCGCCCAACACACGGCCGCCACCAACGCCTTAACCCAATTCCCAGAACCCGTTCCCGCCATCAATCCCACCACAGTCACCACTCCCCCTACAGCCAAAACAGCAGCCACAGCCCGCGACTCGGCCTCAGAACTGGCGATCGCCCCCAAACCAGCTCCAACGGCGCCCCAAGCAGCCCCTGTTACCCTTCCTCCCGCCTGAAAACCGGCGATCGACCCCCCTACCGCCCCAGCCAAAACTAACGCCGCCAGCCACACTCTAGGCGTTGCTGAACCCTCCGCCAGCAAAATCGCGGCCCACAGCCAATCTGCACCACAGATTAAAGCCCACATCCACAGCGGGGCGGTTGATTTCGTCAAAATCCAACCGGTCAAAGCGTAACTCGCCACGGCGATTGCCAGCGGCCACCAAGGGAAGCTGGAATAGTGTTGAGATGGCCGCACTTCCCTCGGCGCGCTTCGCGGTTTTGAGTATTGAGTTGAAAATTCTTTTTTCCTTTTCGAGATAATCTTTGGATAGTTTTGAGATGGCCGTGCTTCCCTGGCAACGCTTCGCCCTGGTTGCTTTCTGCCCCGCCACGCTTGACGATTTTGAGTTGTAAATCGTTTCTTGCTTGAAGAGTTTTTTTGAGTGAGAAATTTTTTGGAGGCGGCTTTTGGGCGGGTTTGACGGCGCTGGGAACCAGGCCTAGCGACTGATTTTCGAGAACGCCTTCTCAGCGGCTTTTCCGGCGCAGGGGGCGGTGGCTGCGGAAACTGTTTTTCGATCGACCTCGATGATTCAGGCTGACTCAGAAACAACACCAACTGCTGGTAAGCTTCATTAATTTCTGTTAATCTTTGGTGAGCTTTTTGTTGCAGGCGGTCATTGTGGGCAAACCGATCGGGATGCCACACAAACGCTAAATCCCTGTAAGCACGCTTAATTTCTTCTAGGGAACTTCCCGGCTCAATTTCGAGGATTTCGTAGCATCGATTAATGTCAGCCATAGGCTTCGGGCAGGTGTTGGTAAATTCGCGTGAAGCGAAGCTATCGCGTAGGGAATCGTACTTAACATCTTCTACTATTCTCAGCCAAGCTGCACAGTAAGCCGAGATCCGCTCAAGTGTCAAGCGTCCTCAAGTCTGCGGGCCATCCTTCCGGTCGATCAATGCAGACTGACAACTGGCTACAATGAGAAAATCCTTTCGTGCGATCGGTATTTGTGTCTGTGTCGGCAAATCAAGCTCCCATCTTCATCTTAGTTGACGGCCACTCCCTGGCCTTTCGCTCCTACTTCGCCTTCGCCAAAAGTCGAGACGGAGGCTTGCGAACGACAACAGGCATTCCCACCAGCGTCTGTTTTGGCTTTCTCAAGTCGCTGCTGGAAGTAATGGCGGCCCACGACCCCCAGTACATGGCGATCGCCTTTGACCTCGCCACACCCACATTTCGCCACGAAGCAGACGACACCTACAAAGCCGGTCGAGCCGAAACACCGGAAGATTTTAAGCCGGATATCAAAAATCTGCAAGAATTGCTCACCTATTTGAATTTACCTGCAATAACTGCTCCGGGCTACGAGGCGGACGATGTTTTGGGAACTTTGGCAAACAAAGCCAGCGCGGCGGGTTATCAGGTCAAAATCCTCACGGGCGATCGAGATTTGTTTCAATTAGTAGAAACCGAAAAACAAATCAGCGTATTATATTTGAGTACCGATGAACTCAGGCGATCGGGCAAAGGCAAATCCCAAGAATACGGCCCGGAAGAAGTCAAAGCCAAACTCGGTATTTTGCCCCAACAAGTAATAGATTACAAAGCTTTGTGCGGCGACAAATCCGACAACATCCCCGGAGTTAAAGGCATCGGCGACAAAACCGCCCTGCAATTGCTGGAAGCTTACAATTCCCTCGACGGCATTTATGCTGCTATAGATGAAATTAAAGGCGCAACCAAGAAAAAGCTAGAAGAAGGCAAAGAAGCTGCTTATCATTCTCAACGCATGGCGACAATTGTCCAAGACGTGCCATTAGAAATCAACTTAGAAGATTGCCAGCTTATAGGTTTTGACGAATCTGCCTTGATTCCCATGCTGGAAAAGTTGGAATTTAAAACATTTTTAAGCAAAGTAAAGCAAATTCAAAAGCGTTTTGGTGGTGTAGAAGAACCATTGGCAAAGGGCGGGCAAGATGCCCACCCCACAATCAATTCAATGGAGAGTGGAACAGGCAAGATGCCTGTGGCAGACAGTGGAACAGGCATCTTGCCTGTTGCAAAGGGCGGGCAAGATGCCCACCCCACAATAGATAAGTCACCTGCAACTTCTGAAAGTTCAGAAGACGACGCATTGTGGTTTTTTAGTCCTGCAGAAACCCAAGCCGCCCAGCAAGAGAAAAAACTGCCAATTAAACCGCGAATAATTCAAACAACCGAACAGTTAAACGAATTAGTCCAACTGCTGCAAACCTTCACCGACAAAGCCTCACCCGTGGCGTGGGATACCGAAACCACCGCCATCGAACCGCGAGACGCCGAATTAGTCGGAATTGGCTGCTGTTGGGGAACCGGCGAAGAGGATCTCGCTTACATTCCCACGGGACACAAAACGGGCAAAAACTTGGACAAAGCCACAGTTTTAAATGCTTTGCGTCCGATTTTGGAAAGCGAGAATTATCCCAAAGCGCTGCAAAATGCTAAGTTTGATCGATCGATCCTGCGCTGTCAAGGAATCAAACTAGCCGGAGTCGTCTTCGACACCATGCTAGCCAGTTACGTACTCAATCCCGAAACCAGCCACAGCCTCAGCGAACTGTCAAGGGAATACTTAGGCATTGTTGCCAAAACTTACAATGAATTAGTGCCGAAAAACAAAACAATTGCTGACATCAGTATTGGAAAAGTAGCAGACTACTGTGGCATGGATGTGTACACCACATTTCAGTTAGTAGGTAAACTTAAAGCCAAATTGAAGAAATTTGATGAATCTAGCTTTCCCGGAAAAACTTTAGAGGGGTTATTGCTGGAAGTAGAACAGCCCCTCGAACCAGTTTTAGCAGAAATGGAATATTGCGGAATTCGCATTGATTCAGAGTATCTGCAAGAACTATCGCAACAGCTAGAAAAGAGCTTAAAAGAAATAGAAGAAAAAACTTATCAAGCAGCGGGGCGAAAATTTAACTTAGGTTCCCCGAAACAACTCAGCGAAATCTTGTTAGAAAAAATCCCGGATGAGTTTCAGAAAAAGTCGCGAAAAACTAAGACGGGATACTCTACAGACGCCGCCGTATTGGATAAATTGCAAGGAGACCACCCGATTGTAGACGATTTATTAGAACACCGAACATTATCCAAGTTGAAATCAACTTATGTCGATGCTTTGCCGCAGTTAGTGCGTGCGGATACCGGGCGAGTGCATACAGATTTCAACCAAGCTGCAACTGGTACGGGAAGGCTTTCTTCTTCCAATCCAAATTTACAAAATATTCCCATCCGCACCGAGTTTTCGCGGCAAATTCGCAAGGCTTTTTTACCAGAAGAAGGTTGGGTGATGGTGTCAGCTGACTATTCTCAAATTGAACTGCGAATTTTGGCTCATTTGAGTCAAGAACCTGTGTTAATTGAAGCTTATCAAAATAACCGAGATGTGCATACCGTAACGGCTCAACTGCTGTTTGAAAAAGAGGAAGTAACGCCGGACGAAAGACGGTTTGGCAAAACGATTAATTTTGGGGTAATTTACGGTATGGGGGCGATTAAGTTTGGTCGTTCGATGGGCAAAACTTCAGCAGACGGTAAAAAGTTTATTGAACGATTTAACCAGCGTTACAGTAAAGTTTTTGAATATTTGGAGAAAGTAAAAAAAGAGGCGATCGCCCTCGGATACGTTACCACAATTCTAGGCCGCCGCCGCTATTTAAAATTCGAGAGCGAAAGCCTCCTCGACTTAAAAGGCCGCAATCCCCAAGACATTCACTCCGATAGACTTAAATCTGTCAGCAGAGATGACGCCCAATCTTTGCGGGCCGCAGCCAACGCTCCCATTCAAGGCTCTAGTGCTGATATCATTAAACTTGCCATGATTGACGTACACAAAATTTTGCAAAACTATCAGGCGCGGCTGCTGTTGCAAGTTCACGACGAATTAATATTTGAAGTACCTCCCGATGAATGGGAAGAATTGCAGCCGAAAATTAGAACTGCGATGGAAAATGCTCTGCCACTTAGCGTACCGCTAATAGTTGACATCCACGCTGGGCAAAATTGGATGGAAACTAAATAAAACAGAGAAATATGAACCTGACAAAAATCACCCTTTTCCCAACAATAAAAACCTTAAGTGCAGTTGCTCTGCTATTGCTACTATTCGGGTGTCCACAAAAGTTAGCGCCCAACAACTATGCTGTCAAGCGAGTTAGCGACGGCGACACCCTTGTCGCCAGTGATGCCGCCGGGAAAGATATAAAAGTGCGTTTTGCCTGTGTAGATGCACCGGAAGTCGCGCACACAAATGCTGAGAAAAATAGCAAAGCAGCAGCAAAAAAAAATCAATTTAAGTGGGGAAATCTAGCGCACCAAAGAATGCAGCAGCTAGTAAAACAAGGGGGCGGTCGCGTTGTTTTGACCGTCACCGATACTGACCGCTACGGCCGCAAAGTTAGCGAAGTTCGCTTGCCAAACGGCACATTTGCCCAAGAAGTTTTGACCCGCGAAGGATTAGCAATGGTTTATCGTCCTTACTTGAAAAATTGTCCGAGTGCAAGTGTTCTGGAACAAGCGGAAGCCGAAGCTAAGAAAAATCGCCGCGGCGTTTGGGGAGATTCTAAGTTTGTTCCCGCGTGGAAATTTCGGAGCAGTGATAAATGATGGGAAGAAGGCCCTTCGACTTCGCGATCGGGTCAAAATAAGGAAAATGGTAGGAGTACGAGCTAATTATTGCCTTCGGAGTTTTGTTAGTCTAGTAGAGCCACAAGTTTCAACCGATTTGTATATTGACAGGGACAGGATGATGTTGTGGGCGTGGAGTCTGGGAACCTTTATCAGACATTTACAGTCTTGGACTGACTCAGGTTTTGTTAAACCCCGTCTCTACTATAAATCTTAGGTTTAGCTCCTCCGCATCGGCCCAGAAAGCGGGTTTCTAGATACCGATGCCGATCGTCCTAATTTAGTACAATACAATCAGGACGAGGTTCTGCTCCTACGGTCTGCAATCTGTGGAGTTTCGGCGATAGCTGACGCCAGATTAATCTAAAACCAGACATGAGTTCGATCGCACTTTTCTCCGAGCTGTTTTTTCGGAAAAGTCAACAAATGTGATAGGCTCCAGATAAACTAATAGACTGCTGACAAAAGCGGTCTATTGCAATCACCCAAAATTAACTTTAAGGGACATCAATGAATTTCAAACATCTGGTTATTTCCGGCTTTGCCCTAATCCTCGGTACTGCAATTGTAGGAAATGCGATTGCTCAAGAACTGACCGACAACCAAAAAACGGTTATTTGTCGCTTGAAAACAGAAGTTGACCAGCGGAAAGGCAACGGTCAAAAATTAGTATTTGTGCCGTTGCTGGGCCAAGTTCGCAAGCAAGTTTCATCTCCTTTTAGAGCAACACTGCATCCTAATGTGGAGTATGTTTTTGTTGCCACTTGCGACGGAAATTGTCAGGATTTAAACTTATCTCTCAAGGATGCAAGCGGTCAGGAAATCGCTGTGAGTCAAAAAACAGGCGAACTGGCGTCAATCTCTTTTACTCCCCCATCCCAAGGCGAATATCAAATCACTGCTAAGCCTGGGGAATGCACGACGGCAGAGGGTTGCAGTTACGGCCTGGGAATCTTCGTTCCTGCAAGTGCGAGCGTACCTAATGCTTCCAAAATTCCTGCTGAGATAGCACAATTTCGACTTTGCCAGTAGGGGAACAGCGATAGAGTTGTGGGTTGCGAGTAGAGTAGAGTTTTCAATCAGAAGTCTAACTCATAACTTGCAACTTATAACTCGCCACTTATATCGCAACCACGCCCGACGGTGAGTACGTTCTTAATTACTCAAACCCTGCCTTTGACTGTTTCTTGCTTCTGGGTTCTTGGTTCTTGGTTCTTGGTTCTGCTATAATTTGTTACGCATAACTCCTCCAAACTGTCAAGCCGATCGAGCTGTGGAACCCTGCAAAGACCCAATAACTGCCCAAAGCTGGCCCGAAGCCAGAACTTTATTTACCCTCATGCAGGCATCAATTAGAATATAGATGGTGCCTCTCAAAGGTGACGAGTACATTGCCCATGTCTTTAACCTTAGCTTTGAAAAATCAACTGCAGAACCGTCCTCAAATAGGGTTGAAAAGTCTGTTGGGCCGCTTGGGTATCAGGCAGAAAATCGGCTGCGGATACGCCTTGGTCATTAGTATTGCCGTTTTGGGTGCTGTGGCGGGACGGGGAGTAGAATCCTATCACAAACAGCAAGTTAGAGAAAAACTAGCGATCGACCGAGATAAAGCGGAAATCCTGACAAACCTCAATAACACGGTGCAGGAAGTCAGAATTCAGCAGCAAGAACTGGCGAGTCTGACGGCCAAACCGCAAATTTTCGATCGCCAACGCTCGGAATTCCTGACTCGCGTTGCTCAGATGAGCGGCATCCTCGAACAACTGCAAACCTCGTCGCCGACGAAGAATCCCGAGGTTGCCAAAGACTACCAACAGCTTCAACAGTTCGCTCAAGCCAACGGCAAAACTGTAGAATCATACTTTCAACAAGTACAAAAATTGTTGGCTGCTGCGAAACTATCTGCTTTGAATCCGAAGCAGCAGCAGGCTTTGGGGCGGAATTTGAACAATTTTGTGGCCGGCGAAACTGCTTTGAAACTCAAACAGTTTTCCGAGGATTCAGCCCAACTGGCCGTCAACTTTCGCGAGAAAGTAGACGAGGCATTGAGAACCTACGAAAATGCCGAAAAACTCGGAACTCTCATTCTCGTTGGCTCTCTCTTGATATCAGGTGCGATGGCAGCAATTCTAGCAGCATACACCAGCGGGGCGATCGCTCGCTCCTTAGAAGCCACCACCCTCATCGCTCAGCGAGTGACAGAAGAATCAAACTTTGACCTGCAAGTACCCGTCACTACTTCCGACGAAGTGGGAATGCTAGCAATTTCCCTCAACGAACTAATCCAGAGAGTAGGCGAATACACAGAAGAATTGCACGAAGCCAAAGTAGCCGCCGAAGCTGCCAACCGCTCGAAAAGTGCATTTCTCGCCAACATGAGCCACGAACTACGCACCCCCCTCAACGCCATCATTAACTACAGCGAAATGCTGCAAGAAGATGCTCAAGATTCTGGTTCAGAAGACTTTCTCCCGGACTTAGAAAAAATTCAAACCGCAGGCAAACACCTGCTGGATATGATTAGCGACATCCTCGACATTTCCAAAATAGAAGCAGGTCACGTCACCCTTTATTTGGAAAACTTCGACGTGGCGACCATGATTGAAGAAGTGATGACTACTGCTCAACCGCTAGTAGAAAAAAAAGGTAATGCTTTAGCACTGAAAACAAAAGGCGAACTCGGCACAATGTACGCCGATCAACCGAAAGTGCGACAAATTCTCCTTAATTTGCTCAGCAACGCTGCCAAATTTACCGAAAAAGGCGTCATTACTATCGGCGTCGAAAGAATGAAAATTGAAAAATCTAGATCGGCGAAACAAAATAAAAATAATGATTTTCAGTCGGGTTCAAACTACACTTCTCAAGTTTTAATGTTTCGAGTGAGCGACACCGGCATCGGCATGACGGACGAGCAATTAGAGCAGATATTTAAACCTTTTACCCAAGCTGATGCTTCGACTACCCGCAAGTACGGAGGCACGGGTTTGGGATTGACAATTAGCCAGCGTTTATGTCAAATTCTCGGCGGCGAAATTAGCGTCGAAAGCGAGGACGGTAAGGGTTCAACGTTTATTGTCAGTCTCCCGGAACGGGTTGTGATGCAGGCATGAAGTCAGGCAAAATATGGATTTTGACACGGATACACGGATTAATTATTGAGCATTAGTCAATAGTCAGGAGGCAGATGTTCAAGGAAAAAGAAAGAGGGAGGAAGGAAGAGGGAAATTTTAAAATGTATTGATATAGCAATTATCGGCGTTGCTGAATACAGGTATGAATTCAAGATTTCCCAATTGCTCTCAGCCAAGTTGGGTGAGTTTTGTAACTTCAATCGAAAAGGTGATTCATACCCTAATTAAGCAACGCCCAATTATCAAAATAAAGAATAATTAACAACCCGGACTAACGCATAGACTCTATCTGTAGGTGCACCGTGTGCACCTTACATATAGGGGTTCTGCGTAAGTTTTGATAATTCCCAGGTTAAACCCTGGGAATATAGCAAGCCTAAAGAACAAAGCCTTGTACAAAAGTAGTTTTCAAGACTCCTTCAAAAGTGCGTTCTGTCTTGTCCACCAGGACAACGACATTGCGCCCGTTCGGAGACAAACGAACTTCTCGGATTGAATAAGAGAACACCCAATCTTCAAAATTGTTCAGCGATCCGAGGACACGCTGCCGACCGTTATGATTAATTACAAGACGCATTGCCGCGCTTTCTTTGCCAGGAGGAGTAGTTTTTTGCCGCTGTTCCAGGCGAATTTGTAAAGGCTTTGCTGTATTGACTTTGACGGCGACGGTCTCGCTTCCATTGGCTCCGGGAGTACGAGAAATAATGTTCAGTTTAGTTCCAGCTTGAGGAGGAGTTAACTTCAAAGTTTCCCTGCTATTCCAACTTTTTTTAAGCAAGTCATCTTCTGCCATTTTAGTGCTTTTATTCGAGTCGGGCTCGCCATATTTAGTTTGGATACACCCATTTTTGATGCAGGAATTTGCAGCAACTTGGACAATTTGCAATTTTGCTTTGGGAATTCCCGCTCCAGTATCTCTGGAACTTTCTAAATACAAGTAGTAATTGCTGTCGGCGGAAAAACCAGACATCCGGTGTGCGGCACGCCAGGTACTTGCCAAAGCTTCAGGGGCTAGTGCGATCGCGGCACTTGCTATAATACCTAACGAAATTAAAGGTACAATTTTCATAGCTATATTTTCCAGGTGTGAGAGTTATAGCGGCTGTTATTGATGAGTAAAACAATAACGCTTCGGGTTTCGCTATAGGACTGTGACGCTTCTCAAGTCCTCTCTCCTATTTACATAAGTGTTTCTCCATTTTCCGCAGCAGGAGACTGTTTAAGAATGTGCAGTTTTTTCAAGTGGCACTAGAAAGCATTTTTAATGTGAGAGTTGCTCCTATCCAAGAGTCCAACTTTTAGGCGCGACAGTTTGCTTTTCCTTGCGAGAGACTCCTACATAGGACGGAAATACCTATCTCAAGATAGGGGAACACCGATCCGCCCCCCCTCCGCAACTCCCTACAATGACAATTGTACGGGCGATCAAGCAATTGCCTCTACAGCAGTAATCATTTTTAATGCAGGGAATTAAAATTTATGCAACCAAATAATCCAAACCAATTTACCGAAAAAGCCTGGGAAGCCCTCGCCCGCACCCCCGAAATCGTCAAAGCAGGTCAGCAGCAGCAGCTAGAAAGCGAACATTTGATGAAAGCTTTGCTGGAACAAGAATCGGGACTTGCTACCAGCTTATTTAACAAAGCGGGAGTTTCTGTAGCAAAATTGCGCGATCGCACTGATGAGTTTATCAGCCGCCAGCCGAAAATCTCAGGAAGCGGCGGCAACGTTTATCTAGGTCGTTCTCTCGACACTTTGCTCGATCGCGCCGAAACTTATCGTAAAGAGTACGGCGATGAATTTATTTCGATCGAGCATTTGATACTAGGTTACGTTAAGGACGATCGCTTTGGCAAAAATCTACTACAAGAATTTAAACTAGATGAAGCCAAGCTTAAAGATATCATTACCCAAGTCCGGGGGAAGAATAAAGTGACCGATCAAAATCCAGAAGGCAAATACGAAGCGCTGGAAAAATACGGCCGAGATTTGACTGAAGCCGCGCGTCAAGGCAAACTCGATCCGGTAATCGGACGGGATGACGAAATCCGCCGCACGATTCAAATTTTGAGCCGTCGCACCAAAAATAATCCGGTATTGATTGGGGAACCGGGAGTCGGCAAAACTGCGATCGCCGAAGGACTCGCCCAGCGAATTATCACCGGAGATGTGCCGCAATCTCTCAAAGACAGACAATTAATTAGCCTAGATATGGGCGCGTTAATTGCCGGTGCAAAATTCCGGGGAGAATTTGAAGAACGCTTGAAAGCGGTGCTCAAAGAAGTGACCGACAGCAACGGCAAAGTCATCTTATTTATCGATGAAATTCACACCGTTGTCGGTGCTGGCGCAACTCAAGGTTCGATGGATGCCGGCAACTTACTTAAACCCATGTTAGCGAGGGGAGAATTGCGCTGTATCGGCGCTACAACTCTCGACGAATACCGCAAGTACCTCGAAAAAGATGCGGCACTAGAACGCCGTTTTCAACAAGTTTATGTTGACCAACCGACTGTTGAAGATACTGTCTCGATTTTGCGGGGCTTGAAAGAACGGTACGAAGTTCACCACGGCGTTAAAATTTCTGACAGCGCCCTAGTGGCGGCGGCTACTTTGTCTACTCGATATATTAGCGATCGCTTCCTTCCAGACAAAGCCATTGACTTAGTGGACGAAGCAGCGGCTAAACTCAAAATGGAGATTACCTCCAAGCCGGAAGAACTAGACGAAATCGACCGCAGAATTTTGCAGCTAGAAATGGAGAGACTGTCGCTGCAAAAAGAAAGTAACGCTGCTTCGATCGAACGCTTGGAAAGACTGGAAAAAGACTTAGCCAACCTCAAGGAACACCAAAACGGTTTGAATGCCCAGTGGCAATCGGAAAAAGGTGTCATCGGCAGCATTCAAAAGATTAAAGAACAGATTGATAAGGTGAATATTGAAATTCAGCAAGCTGAATTAAAATATGACCTGAACCGCGCTGCTGAGTTGAAATATAGCAAGTTAACCGAATTGCAAAAACAATTGCAAGAAGCAGAAGCTCAACTGTCAGCAACTCAAACCACAGGTAAAACTTTGCTGCGAGAAGAAGTTACAGAAGGTGACATTGCCGAGATTATTTCCAAGTGGACGGGAATTCCGATCAGCAAGTTGGTTGAATCGGAAATGCAGAAACTTCTGCACTTGGAAGATGAACTGCACAAGCGGGTAATTGGACAGGATGAAGCGGTGACGGCGGTTGCAGATGCAATTCAGCGATCGCGCGCAGGTTTAGCAGATCCAAATCGTCCGGTTGCGAGTTTTATCTTCCTCGGCCCCACGGGTGTTGGCAAAACCGAGTTAGCTAAAGCATTAGCGTCTTATCTGTTCGACACGGAAGAAGCGATTGTGCGAATTGATATGTCGGAATACATGGAGAAACACGCGGTTTCGCGGTTAATTGGTGCGCCTCCGGGATACGTCGGCTACGATGAAGGCGGACAATTAACTGAGGCTGTGCGCCGCCGTCCTTACTCCGTGATTCTATTCGATGAAATTGAGAAAGCGCACCCGGATGTATTTAACATCATGCTGCAAATTCTGGATGACGGCCGGGTTACCGATGCTCAAGGTCACACGGTAGACTTTAAGAATTCTGTGATTATTATGACATCGAATGTCGGCTCTCAATACATCTTAGATGTGGCCGGAGATAACGAACAAATGCGGAGTCGGGTGATGGAAGCGATGCGGGGAACTTTCCGCCCTGAATTCCTGAACCGGATTGATGAGATGATTATCTTCCACGGTTTGAGTAAGGCCGAACTGCGGCAAATCGTGCAGTTGCAAGTCAAGCGCTTGGAAAAACGGTTAGCTGAACGCAAGATGTCTCTGAAGTTGTCGGAATCTGCGATCGACTTCTTAGCAGAAATTGGTTACGATCCGGTTTACGGTGCGCGGCCTCTGAAGCGGGGGATTCAGCGCGAGTTGGAAACCCAAATGGCGAAGGGTATTTTGCGGGGAGATTTTGCTGACGGCGATACCATTTTTGTGGATATCGAGAATGAAAGGTTGGCGTTTAAGCGGCTGCCGGCACAGTTGGTGACTGCGAAATAATTTAAGTAGGGTGGGCTGCGGCCCACCTTATTTTTTTGAGGCGATGGTTCTTTTTTTGACCGCGGATGGACGCGGATGGACGCGGATGGACGCGGATGGGATTGCGGGCGATCGTTCTTAAGGGCGATCGCTTTCTGATTTATCTTTTTTCTGTTCTTGGCGTTCTCTAACAGATTTAGTCAGCAGGTACGTTGCCAAACTGCTAACGGATCTGCTGTCTTCTTCTGCCCATTCTTCCAGAGCTTTTTGAATTTCCTCTGGTAGGTATGCGGTAACTCGTCCCCGTGAAGCCATTTCGTTGTACTGCAAAACATTTCAACACAGTCCATCTTACGCCGTGGCCATCGCCTAAGGGCGATCGCCTTCTGATTTATCTTTTTTCTGCTCTTGGCGTTCTCTGACTGCTTTAGCTGCCACATGGGAAAGCAGGTTTGCGAGCGTTCTATCTTCTTCTTCGGCCCATTCGGACAAGGCTTGATGAACGTCTTCTGGCAGTGTAACTGTGACTCGCATTCGTGAAGGCATTGGCAGGCATGGTTTTACTTCAATTGTCTTAAATTTTACACTCCAACACCCTTTGATCTCTTTTTGTGTCATTTGATGTCATTAACATCAAATGATGCTATTAGTATATAAGGCTGAGGCCCGTAAACAGTCAGAAGCCAGCCCCTTACTGTCCAAGGTTCCGGGCTGGCTCTGGCTCCAACATTCAATGGAGACAAATTCTATGATGACATACAAACAACGCTTGTGTTGTTGGGCGATCGCCCGTCTGTTACCTACTCAGCAATGGATTATTGTTGCCCGCTTCCGCAGTCGTTCTGATGCAGACGGGCATTTTCAGTTTCTGCGACAAACTATACCTCACGTTAAGTTTGAGGTTGTGTTCGATCGCTGTGGGGAAAGTCACCGTTTATCGGCGTTGGGCCGCCCTTCCAATCCCGTCACCAGCGCGTTATAAATGGTAATTTTCGCGGCGGTTTCAGTTAACTAAACATTGGCGATCGCACTTTTTTGATAAGTGCGATCGTCCTTCCTTTGTGGACTCCCCCTCTGCTGGGACGATAGTTTCTGTAGAAGCTGGGGGGGTGACAAGGCGGTCAGGAGCTAGATAGAATCTGGGCTACAGCCTTCATCCCCCGTTGATAAAAATGGCG
>NZ_JAUBQB010000159.1:0-3919 GCF_036701035.1 Microcoleus sp. Pol7_B2
TTTTCTAATTAACTATTTTTATCGATTTTATCATGATCTTACCTCTGTCTCACATTTATTTGAAATGACTATAAATAGTTTTCTGGCACTCTAACCGTACCGTGATTGTCGCTCCAGTACCTGTACAGAAATTTTTCATTAGGCAATAAGATTTCAATTGTTCCGCAATCCGTAAAATCTTGGTCTCCATTACTTCCCTTGAGAATAATCTCGCTACCAACTTCCCAAGTCGATAGAATTTCTTTTACTGGATAATATTGAACGATCTTTTCGGAGTCAGTCAGCGCATCAAATAGAACACTTGGCGGCGCATCGATCGATATTTGTTTGTGTATTGAACATGTTGTCATAATTACTCATCTGGGTTCTATAAGAGAGACAACATTTTTATTGTTGAGGCGTGAATTTGGGTATTATTTGTTCGAGGATGCGTTTTTGACCATTAGGAGTGAGGGCAACTTCATCCCCATCGGTAGGTCGAATGTCTTTGCTTTTAATTAGCCTGGATATGGCAACATTGACGTTCTGAGGTTTCTGACTGACCGCTTGTTCCCGTAGTTCAGCCCGACTCAGACGGTTGTTAGCAGCATGATATAGAAGCAGGAGAACTTCATCTGGTGCAGAAATATCTCTTGCAAGAACTAGAGGTTTGCCATCCAATTCATGAATGACTGAGTGTTCTAATTGCACGATTTGGGCAATGGTTTCTGCAACAATATTTCGATCTTGGTTCCAAGCTAGACGAAGAAATTCGCCAAAAATCCATTTGCTAGCGTGAAGCACCAGCATTGAATCCATATAATTGGCAGTGTATTCAGGGGATATGTGAACAGCTCCTCGATCGGAACGAAATCCATACACAATTCCAATTACTTTAGCCAAGTGATAGCGATCCTTCCAGCCAAGCTTATGAGGAATGCTTTTGTTCAAAAGATCCTCGCGAACCTTACCGGGCAGTTTACAAGGATCGACCTTTCCAGTATCTATTTGCAGCAGGCAGCGCGAAATTGCCTCACAAAACCGTCCACCATCTAGTTCTGTTGGTTGCCAGTCGCCAGCTAGAAATCGCTGCTGCATCTCAACGTAAGACTCAATTGCTGCTTGGGCAAAATGCGGATAGACAATTTTGGTAAGGTCTTGAATTAGTTGTTCAGATGTTCTTTGCATTGTTACGCTTCACTAGAATGTTCAGAAGGATGATCGATGGATGTATTTCCTTGAGTAAAACCTATTAATCTCTCAGCCTGAGCCCTGCCTGAGGACAAGAGTTGGAAACCTTTCTGCACTTTGAGCAAGCTTCCTTGTCCTGAAAGGTCTTGTAAATTCCGCTCCAAATTACGCTCATCTACATTGATGCCAAGTCCCAAGTACAGGAACTGTTTGAGCTTGTAGCTTGAAACCACTACATCTGGATTATTGATTACTTTGCCAATTGCCCATAGGCTAAAGAAGCCCTTCTCGGCAACGCTGCAATCTTTGATAAGGGCAACATGAGCATTAAGGTTTGACGCAGACTGTTTCCAGTTAGCTGTCCAAAGCTCCACATCTTTAGAAAATCCATTGCGCTTGCGCTTGCCATTCTTTGTATAATTCTCTGATTCCCCATCAACTTGAGCATTGGATTTTGAGCTTCTTGAGGTTGCACCTGAAGTTAAACTCCACTTGTCTTCTACCGAGCGATCGAGGACTTCTTCAAGAACTTTTTGCGCCTGCTCTTGTCCGGGCAATCGCAGCCCAACCATCTCCCTTTCAACAATTAAGTCAGCACTCTTACCAATCCAGGTGGCAGCGTTATTGTCATATAATCCAACCCTTTTGAGTATGTCATTCAAGTCAGAGCGGGGGATTTCATCGCGTCCATCAACTTCGTTGTAGTAAAAAAGAGTTAAAAAAGTTAGCCTGCGTGCGGCATCTAGCTTATTTTTAGCTTTCAGCCGTGTTTCCATAAGTTGTAGCTGCTCGCCATTATGGCGGAAAATCTGTCTTAACTTATCAGCGTTGCTCTGGTCTGCCGGGGGAAGTTGGGCAACAGCATCAATTGTAGTGCTGGTTTTATCGCTGCCAAGTTCTTCGCTGAACGAGGATAGTGGCTGAGAGCTGTCATCATTTCGATCTCGAATGCCAGGTGCAGCAGGTTTTCCAGGGATTAGATGCCCATCAACAATCCTAGCAATCGCAGTTCCTCCCCATGCAATACCTACTTCGTCGCTCAAGGCAACTTCTATTTCGCGGGAATAGCCCTTGTTAGTTTCAATAAATTTCAAGGTATTCATTGCAGGAGTTAGCCTTCCCCCACTATTTGTTACTGAAGGATTCTGTCTTATATTCCCTCCAGCTACTGAAGTTCCACACATAACGCAATATTTTGCTCCGGGCAAAAGCTCCTCCTGACAGCTTTTACATCGGACTTGCTGGGAACAGTTCGGGCAGTAGAAGAAAATCCCCCCGGTAGGCAGAGGGTGTTGGCACGAAGGGCAAGTCTGCATAGAACTGAGCCTCAAAAACTTTATTTAACCTGTATCTTACACAAAGGTTCAGATAGACTGCGACTACTTTGCAGTATTGAGGGTTAAAGTGTAAAATCTCTCAAAGCTATATTTCACCAGAGTTTTATATCTTAGTATAAATACCAAGCTAATACTTTGTTATTGTTGCCACTTTCCCAGTAAATAGACTCTATGACTCATTCTTATGCGAGGCTTCCCGCCTTTGAGCGACTTTTGCTGTTAGTTGCTACATTTGTCCGTTACCCAGGGGTTGGTTGTATCGACCGGCTTCAATATGACTCTGACGGATCTCATGACACATTACAAGAGGTGCTGGTGTATCTCAAGAAAGTAGCATGCGAATTGGATATAGAGATTCCCTCTTACTCGCGATATACCATCCAGAGCGATTTGAAGACTCTCCGTCACTATGGGATTTTAGAACGATCGCAGTACAGGTGGGGTTACTATCTTGGTACAGGATCGATGACCTGGGAAGAGTTGCAAGTTGCGCTTAATGCCCTCTACTCTCAAGCGAAGTATCAAAAAGATCCGCTAATTAACCGGATTTATCAGAGACTAATGCGGCGTTTGGGGGGGGTAAATCTGAGAGATGAAACTTTCTATCCGGTAAGAACCCAGTTAGATCGGGTTATTGTTCATACCGATCCAGAAGAGATGATGGCAAAGTGTAAATATTGAGGCACACTGTTTGAGAAACTTGATTTACTTGAAGTGGCAATTACTAGAGGGCAGCCAATCGAGATCGATCGCTGTCGTAATCCGTACAATCCTGGGAAGACTAGATACGAGCAGATCTATCCCTTGCAACTGATTTATGCTGATATTGCCTGGTATTTGTTGCAAGAAGACTATAAAGATGGGCATCTTGTAGTATCGCGACTCGATCGCTTCAGCGATTGCTTCAAGGTGCTAGATGTCAAGGGACGGGGAGCACAGGCTCAATGGAAAAGTTTATCTAAAGCTCATCGTCTTCTGGAGGCAGGTTGGGGACTGAAATTAGGTTCAAGGGAGGAACAGCAACTAGAAATCCGGGGAGAACTAGAGCTTGTAGAAGTGCGGGTGCGATTCTTTCCTGAAGTGATGGGATTTATTCAAGAAGGGGAAAAACGGCATCCCAAGCAAGATATCCAACTAGGACCGAAAGACCAAGATGGCAAGTATGCTTACGTGGACTATGTTATAAAACTACCTAAGCGATCTCTGGAAGAGTTTTGTCGCTGGGTTTATCGGTTTATGGGTAATGCTCAATTCATCTATCCTCAATATTTAGCTGAACAACACCAGAAATTTGCTCGTACCTTAATAGATAGATATGGTTACAATACGGTTCACTTAAGAGCTATGCAGTGCTTAAAACAATAAATACAGGAGGATTCATTATTATTCCAGTACCTCTGTGTTTAACTTGT
>NZ_JAUBQB010000043.1:0-58396 GCF_036701035.1 Microcoleus sp. Pol7_B2
ATTTTTTTCTAATTAACTATTTTTATCGATTTTATCATGATCTTACCTCTGTCTCACATTTATTTGAAATGACTATAAATGGCCACCCGGCAGTGTTACCCCATCCGCGCCAGAAAACGGCAAATCAAAGTTAAGATGCGGGAATATCACAAAATTGAGAACTTGCAAGCTGCTGCCGTCTTGAGCGTGAGCCACCCCAAACTGCTGCAAATTCCGGGATGCAAAAGCCTAACTGGTAGTTACGATTTCCTGAGTTTGTTTTTTTCCTTTGCCGACTGTAGCTTGCTTGAGTTCAAACCCTTGTGGAATCTGGTAATACTGTAAGTCTAACGGATTTTTAATTTTAGGGATCGCCGCATCTAAAAAAGCCTGATCAAGAGTGATATCGATTTGAGATTTCACCGTCCTCAATCCACAGGTTGATAGTAAAAAATCAAGTTTTTTTCCGGTCAATTTGAGATTTGAGATTTGAGATTTTACATAATCAATCGAGAGGTTTGTAGTCATGACTAAAGTTCTTAAGGCGAACTTGTTTTTTTGAGAAATATATGTAAACTTAGCGGTCATCGCGAGTTCGCGGTTACAGCTAAAGGCACAGCATCTTCAAACAAAAATTTCTCAAGAAATTTGTCAGCCAATTCGTGACCGAAATAACTGCTAAACAATCCCCAAGCCTGCTCTCTGTCTGCACTGTATCCGTAACATTGATAAATTGGGGATGGGCAGCGCGATCGGGCTAATCTAGGGGCGGGTTTAAGAGTTTAAGGGCAGCTACCAATGTCTGCTGGATCTTGTAAGCCCTTGTTTTACAGCGAAGCTTCCAAAGTCGCACCTGCAACCCGATGATCTCGATCTTTTGCCAAATAGCTCACAGCAGCGCGAGCTTGAGGATTGTCAAATTTGCTCAGCGCGCGAGCAACTCGCAGCCGAATTCCCCAGTAATCCGCGCTCACAAGAGGTAATAATTGCTGCAAAGCCTCTTCTTGCTTCTGGGTATTGGCCAGCAGACCAAATCCGTCAATTGCTGCTTCCTGAACTGGTAAATCTGCGCCACCAAGACCGATCGCACAAATTTCAAATATTGCATCAGGACACTGCATTTCGTAGAGTGGAGCCATGATACTGCGGCGGACGAGCCAATTGTCATCGCGGCGAAAAGCTTCGACTAAATGAGAAATTGCCTCGGTTCCGAACCTTGACAAAGAGTTAGCGGCTTCTGCTCGCACGTTCGGATCGCGATCGAACTGCATCATTTTTAACAGCGCCGCAAAAGCTTCCGCAGTTTGAATCTGCCGCAATCCCATCGCCACGAACGATCGCACCATAAACTCGCGATCGTCCACTTTGCTCAGCAACATCGGTAGCGCCACCGCAGAATCGCACTTTCTCAGAGCCGTTACCCCCCGCAGCCTCTCTTGAGAATCCGAACTTTGCAGCGCTGCTTGGATTTCGCTAATTTTCATAAGCCAATTATATATTTTTGTTACGTTTCTTTACAATTTTAGCAATTATTCCTGGATTTTGGGCAGATTAAAAAAAATTCACTGCTGAATAAGAAAATTTTTGGGTATTTAAGCGAAGTTTTGTATTAGGAATGAAGGCAATCATTACCCTATTTATTTGAGTATGCGAAGGCATAATTTATTTTTTTTAATAGGTTTTAATAGCAAGTTTTTTACAAGCCGCGGCTTGGGCGCAGTGCACAATATAATCATTTTAAACCCCCAATTTTCGTAGATTAAAGCGCAATTTAAAACCCTAATTCTCCCGCGCATAAAATCCCAAATGATTGGAAATTCGACGTTCCTGCATCGGGATTTTGTTCTGAATCGGAGCATTCAACAGTTTCGGCCCTGACCGCGATGCTACTGCAAAAGTTACCGACCCGCCGCCATCTAAATTTAGCACTGTCTCGGCTCCCAACTGCATCGAAATCTCAGTTATTTCGCTCAATTTCAGCCCTTCACTGTAAAGCCTCTGCTTGCCGTCTACCAGAATTAACCACAACTTGTCGCCTGTTTTGTCGATCGCCGCGACTGCACGGGGATATGGTTTATCCTGTTTGCGTTCTTCCTGACTTTGTGCTACAGTTTTGCCATTTTTCACCAGCAAAGTATCTCCGGCAACTGCATAGGCTGTTCCCGCAGGACAAGTGCCGTTTTCGATTATTTGAGCGCGGTTTTTGGCATCAAAACAAAGGGCTGGAAAGGCTAGGTCTGGTTGAGAATAAGCTTGGCTTTTGGCAATGGCTTGTCCGACATTATTTACTCGATCGCCACTGCGAGGATAGTAATTCCAAGGTGCTTGCTCGATGCAGGGATAAAAAAAATTGCCGTTAACTGCTAATTGCAATTTAAATTCTTTCAGGAATTGAGTAGCGGTGCGGGCATTGGTTTCTGTTAAATCGGCTGTTGGGTTTCCGGGAGTAACAAAAATTCCTATTCCCGGCGCTTTTAGGTCGATGCTAACAATGTGAATTAGGGTGGGACGCGGATTAGTCCGAAATTCCCTGCGGTAGGCTATTCCCTGAAATAGCGATCGGGCTTCGTTTGTTTGTTGGGGACGCAAAAAGTAGGGAATGTTGTAAAGTAGTATTGGTGCAAGCAATATTCCGAGACCGAGAATATGCCAAATTTGTTTGATCGTGGGTCGATAAGTCATACCATTTTAGATTTGAGATGGGGGACGGGAACACTGACAGGTTTATATATTTTCAAGCATCCTGTACTAATGTGAAGTATTCGGGTTCCAATAATTTTAGCAATCAAATTTTACGAAATCGATCGTTCCAAGGACAAGTTCTTAACGGTGCTGATTTCAGCGGTGCGGATGTTCGAGGGTGCAATTTTAGAAATGCTCAGTTAGCGGGTGCGAATTTTCTCGGTGCAAAAATAGGGCTTTCTAGGCGACAGATAGCTGTTTTAAGTGCTGGGGCGATCGCGATTTGTTTGGTTGTGGGCGATGTTCTGACTCGACTGATTTTGGGAGCTCAAGGACAAGTACCGGGCTCTGGCAGTTGGCCTTTTGTTCTGTTGCTGTACGGCGTTTTGAGCGCTGCTGGTTTCGCTTCGGCGATCGCCAGCAAACAGCCAAAAACCTCAAAAGCGGGTAGATTGGCACAAACAATTTCTGCTATTCTATCAGGAGCTTTGTTGGGTTTTTTCTATGCTGGCACTGCAACTAATAATAATTCCCAGGCTGCTATTGCTGGAATGGCGATCGGCGGGGTGTTAATGTTTTTTGTGAGTTCCCGGATTCATAGCGAATTTGCACAGGTGGCGATCGTATCGGCTGGAAGTGTGGCGACTTACGCAGCGGCTTTTTTGTTCAGTGCAACGGCGAGCGCTTTTCTGAGCACTCACAACCTGTTTTGGGGTATGTGTTTCGGTTTGCTGTCGCTGCTGTATCTTTGGTTTGCGTTTGTGTCTTTCTCGGCTATTGTTCGAGAGATTGGAAATGCTGAGGGTACTTCCTTCAGAGGGGCAAATCTCGCTGATGCTAAGTTCGATATAAATTACCTCAATCTAAAATCTAAAATTTAAAATCTAAAATTACCCGACTGATATTCAAACAGCAATTGAGCCAGCAGAAAGCGATGCTTTGCTGCAAACGGTGGCGAGTGGTGTAGGAGCGTCACTATGGTTTTCTAGTATTGGCATTATATCGGGGCGTGTTTTTCCCCCCGATCGCCCTAAATTACAATCAAACATTGAAAAGCGATCGCCCTTGATTTTTCTAAAAGAATTCCAGGGCGATCGATCTAATCAAAGTATTTATCTCATATCAGAGATTTTTTTTGCAAGCTGTTTTTTTTGCCTAAACAGCTTGTTTAACGGAGAGGGAGGGATTCGAACCCTCGTTAAGTTGCCCTAAACACACTTTCCAGGCGTGCGCCTTCAACCGCTCGGCCACCTCTCCAGGGCTAAATTCATTCATTTAGCCACAGCTAAACTATCTTAGCAGAACAAATCTGATTTGGGAAGGGGTAACGGCATAAATTTGCTGTTTAATATGGGTAGGGTGTGAAACGGGCAGGCTTGGGTTCTCCTGTCTGGGTCGCAAACCCATTCATTTCAAGGATCTTGCCCCGCCCACCCCAATCTAAAATCTAAAATCTAAAATCTAAAATTCCATGACTAACTCTTACACAATTAAAATTCATAACAGACAGACAGGCGATCGCCACACCGTGCGAGTACCCGAAGACCGCTACATCCTCCAAAGCGCCGAAAACCAAGGAGTAGAATTGCCCTTTTCCTGCCGCAACGGCGCTTGTACCGCCTGTGCGGTGCGCGTCAATTCGGGGGAACTGCACCAGCCAGAAGCAATGGGGCTTTCTGTGGAACTGCAAAAAGAAGGTTATGCCCTGCTGTGCGTCAGCTATCCCCGTTCCAACATTGAGGTAGAGACGCAAGACGAAGACGAAGTGTACGAACTGCAATTCGGTCGTTACTTCGGCAAAGGTAAAGTTAAAGCCGGTTTGCCGTTGGATGAAGAATAAGGCAATTTGATAAATTATCAACTACCAATTATCCATGCTTTATCGGTTATGTGCGATCGCCCTTTGTCTGTTGTTAGCTAGCTGCCAAAAACCAGAAATGCCCCAAGGTACGATCGCCAAAGTAGAAAGGGCCATCAGCGGGCAAACAATCGAAGTTATCAGTACAGCCGACAAAATAGCCTTATTAGAACAAATCAGGCTGATTGGTATTGATGCGCCGGATTTAAAACAGCAGCCTTGGGGAGAAGCAGCCAAACAAAGACTAGAACAGCTAACTAGGGGAAAACAGGTATTGTTAGAATCCGACATCGAAGAGAAAGACCAGTTCGATCGCAAACTAGCCTACTTGTGGCAAGATAAAAATTTGCTCAACGAACAGCTAATCAAAGAAGGTTATGCTCTGGCCTCAGTGCGATCGCCCAACACCAAATATCAACAGCGACTCATCAACGCTCAAGAATGGGCGAGACTGATGGGTAAAGGTCTGTGGAATCCAGAACGAGCTTTGCGCCAAACTCCTGCAGAATTTCGCCAGCAAAATCGGAAATAGTCAGTAGTCATTAGTCATTAGTTAATGAATAAAAACTCCTCAGTTATAACTAACAACTAATGAGCAATGATTTCATTCTTCCTTCTTCCTGCTTCCTTCTTCCTTCGTGTCATAAGCGTCTTCGCGGTTCGTACTTCCTTCTTCCTTCTTCCTTCTGCTATAACAACTAACAAATGACTGACAATAAACTGCAAAACTTCTTAGAAATAGCCACCGAAGCAGCCCTAGCCGCCGGTTCCGTCCTGCAATCTTTCTGCGGAAAACTAGAAAAAATTCAAGAAAAAGGCCGATCGGGCGATTTAGTCACAGAAGCCGACAAAGCCTCAGAAGCCGTCATCTTAGAAATTCTGAGTCGCCACGTACCCGACCACGCCATCCTCGCCGAAGAATCCGGCAAATTAGGGGATGCCAGCAGCAAATACCTGTGGGCGATCGACCCTTTGGACGGCACAACCAATTTTGCTCACCAATATCCTTTTTGGGCCGTGTCGATCGGACTTTTAATCGACGGAATACCACAAATGGGAGTAATTTACGACCCTTTGCATAACGAATTGTTTCGGGCAGGCAAAGGATTGGGAGCAACTTGCAACCGGTCGCCGATCGAAGTTTCTCAAATCCCAGAATTGAGAACCAGCTTGCTAGTCAGTGGCTTTGCATACGATCGGCGCGAAACAGCAGACAATAATTATGCCGAATTCTGTCACCTCACCCACCTCACCCAAGGCGTGCGGCGCAGCGGTTCGGCATCCCTAGACCTGGCACACCTCGCAATGGGCCGATCGGACGGATATTGGGAACGGGGACTCGCCCCTTGGGACGTAGCAGCCGGTGTAGTCATCGTCTCCGAAGCCGGAGGTCAAATTACAGCTTATGACGGCAGTGCCTTTGAGATGAACTCGGGTCGGATTTTGGCCACAAACGGCAAAATACACGCCGAACTCAGCAGCGCACTGCTAGCAGTTCCTCCCTTATCTTCTTGGAAGTAGCGCCTCCCAGCAATAGATCGGGGGTAGTACGGGGGTCACAACCCCTTGACTCAAGCTACATTAAAGAATAGTGAAAAGCCAGGAAAGGAAGAGTAAAAGTTATGTCTTTTGAAATGACAAAAGGGCTGTTCAAGTATGACTTTACAGATCAGCACGCAATTTTGGGAATTCCCTTAGACGCCGAGTTTAACGACATCCGCAAGCGCTACATGAAAATCGCCCGCCGATTGCATTCGGATACTTGCTCTTTTGAAAGCCAAGCCGATAAAGATTGGGCTAACCAATTTTTGTCAAAAGTAGTCAATCCGGCTTACAACAAATTCTCCAAGGAAAGCGATCGCAAAGAATACAGCCTGCTATTAGGAGCCATCGGCAAGCGCGTTGTTAAAGAACAGGCGAAAATGCAAATTGAAAGCGAAGCAGCCAAACAGTTAGCTACCGCTAAAGATTGGGAAGAAGCTTACAAAACAGCAGTTAGCAAACTCGCTCTCAAGCAGTACGAATCAGTTAAGGAAACGCAAGAGGCGATTAATCAAATTAGCGAACTCAACATGGTTTACCTGCTGCGAAAAGAGCGCCAAGCCCCAACCGACCTAAAAAAAACAGACCCCCCAACCCCAACCCCAACTCCAACCCCAACCCCAACCCCAACCCCAACCCCAACTCCGGCAACAGGCTCGCCGGCCGAAGCCTATTGCCGCCGAGCTCAAGGATTCATGGACAGCAAAAGTTACGCCAAAGCAATTATAGAGTTGAAAGAAGGCGTGAAACGCGATCCGAAACACAGCAAGACCCACGCTTTGTTAGCAATGTGTTACGTTGAACAAAATCAAGCCACAATGGCAAAACTTGAGATGAACAAAGCTTTGGCATCAAATCCTGAAGAACCGACGGCTTTGGAGGTTAAGAAAAAGCTGGAACAAGCTTCCGCAAAGGCAAAAAAAGGTGACGAGAAACCAGGATTTTTTGCAAGTTTGTTTGGCGGGAAGAAGAAGTGAGAAGTTGTGATTTGTGAGTCTTGAATTTTGAGAAAATGGTGAACTGCACAGCATTGGAGTGAGATAGATCAAAACAATCAAGACTTGGTGAGATCAAATCCGGTGACATCGGAATTATACCGTCAGTGCGATCGTCCCGGGAGATCGGGTGATCCAGAAAGAGCGGGACGATCGCACTGACCGGGAAAATGATTATTCCCATGCAAACCAAAACGCTATCACGCCTTCATTTGTTAAAGTCGAAGATTAAGCTTGCCTGCTTCGACTTTAACACCGTCCCTAAAGCTAAGCTTCTAAGCCCAATCTAAAATCTAAAATCTAAAATCTAAAATTGATATGACACCTTAATTTGTTAAAGTCAAATGTTAAGCTTGCCTCGTTAGACTTTAACACCGTCCATAAAGCTAAGCTTCTAAGCCCAATCTAAAATCTTCTAAAGTCTAAAATCTAAAATTGATATGGTTCACCAACCCCCATCCGGCGCAAGAGATTTATTGCCCCTTGACGTTGCTCAAAAAATTTCGATCGAACGGCGCTTACAGCAAGTTTTTCACCGCTGGGGCTACCACCGGATTATTACCTCTACTCTAGAAAGGCTGGAGACATTGATGGCTGGGGGCGCGATCGACCGATCGACCTTAATTCAACTGCAAGACGCCGAGGATGGAGAACTTGGTTTGCGGCCGGAATTGACAGCATCCATCGCCCGGGCGGCTGCAATGCGAATGGCCGGGACTCGCTGGCAGCCTCAGCGCCTCTACTACAACGCTAACGTGTTCCGCAAAGGCCCAGATACTGGCTCAGGCGGGCAACAAGAGTTCTATCAAGCTGGCGTAGAGCTGCTCGGCGCGGGGGGGACGGTTGCGGATGCGGAAGTGCTGCTGCTGCTGTCTGAGTGCTTGCAGAGCTTGGGAATTGATGACTGGCATTTGGTTTTGGGAGAAGCGGGCTTGACTGCAAGATTGCTGGAACCGTTTCCGCCAAATGTGCGCCAAAAAGTTCGGGGGGCGATAGCCAATCTCGATCGAATTGCCTTGGAAACTTTGCCGCTGTCAACCGAATTGCGAGAAAGAGCTCTGCTGTTATTTGACTTGCGCGGCCGCCCAGAAGAGGTGTTGCCAATTGTTGCCAAACTAGATTTAGATCTGCCACAGCAAGCCGCGTTAAATAATCTCAAATCGGCGATCGAATTGCTGCACCAATGCCAGTCAAAAATTCCCAATCTCAAATCCCACATTCACCTCGATTTGAGTTTAATTCAAACATTTGACTACTACACTGGAATTGTGTTTGAAGTTGTCAGCAGCAGCAAGACAGGACAGCGAGTTTTAGGACAAGGGGGACGCTACGACCAACTGTTGGGACTGTTCGATCCGCAAGGGCAAAATTCCCCCGGCATCGGGTTTTGTCTGAATATTGAAGATTTGCATCAAGTGTTGCTGACAGAGGGGCAATTGCCCACCCAGACGCCAGCTAGCGACTGGTTGGTTGTGGCTCAAACTCCTGAAGCTAGTGCAGCCGCGTTTGCTTACGCTCGCAAACTCCGAGACTCTACTCACTTAGTTCGGGTAGAAATAGATTTAGAGAGTAGAGAGACAGCAGAGTCGGCGCGGGAATACGCGCGCGATCGACGTATTGCTCAAATTGCTTGGGTAAATGCCGAAGGATTGCCAACAATTGAAACGGTAAATTAGGCTAATTGGTAATTGGTAATTAGTAGTTGGTAATTGGTTAAAAATCACCCGATATGATATTATGTATCCTGCTGATTGATAGAAGGTTTTGCCAATTACTAATTGCTAATTCCCTATCTACCTAAAATGTTTTGAGAGAACACTATGGCACACACTATTGTTACGAATATTTGCGAAGGAATTGCTGATTGCGTCGGCGCTTGTCCGGTTGCTTGCATTCACCCCGGCCCTGGCAAAAATGTCAAGGGTACTGATTGGTTTTGGATTGATTTTGATACCTGCATTGACTGTGGCATTTGTTTGCAGGTGTGTCCTGTCGAAGGTGCGATCGTTCCAGATGAACGACCTGAGTTGCAGCAAACACCCTCTTAATTGCAACTTGATTGCAATTGAGGCCTAGATAGCTACATTAACTAAAAGGTAAGGTGCGCGACCAGGCGCACCCTACAGTAACTTTTTTATGAACCGCAGAGGCCGCAGAGGACACAGAGAAGAAGGGTGAGAAATATTGGAAAAATATAACGTTTAGATATCTAAGTGCAGGTAATTAATTATGTTACTTTTAGATCCAAAAACTCTCGAACCGGCTACAGAACAGCGCATTATTTTATATGATGTGAGTTGGGCTCACTACGAGCAGCTTTCTGATATGTTTGTCGATGAATTCCCCAGGATGACATACTTGGAAGGAACGTTAGAAATTATCATGACGACTTCGCCCGAACACGAAAGGCTCAAAAAAGTTATTGCCCGGTTGATAGAAACCTATGCGGTTGAAAGACTAATTAATCTCAACGGTTACGGAAGTGCTACGTTTCGCCGCGAAGTTGTGAGACGGGGTGCGGAACCAGACGAGTGTTACTGTTTAGGTTTACTTGCAGAAGTCCCGGATATTGTGATAGAAATTGCTTTGACTAGCGGCGGTGTTGACAAGTTGGATGTGTATCGAGGTTTGCAGGTTCCTGAAGTCTGGTTCTGGGCTAACGATCAATTTTCTCTTTACCGCTTGCGGGAGTTGGGTTATGAGTTAATTTCGAGGAGTGAATTTTTGCCTGAGTTAGACTTTTCTGTATTGAGTCAATATGTAGGATATGTTAACCAAACTGAAGCTGTTATTGCTTATAGAACTGTTTTGCAAACAGCTACAGGAATGTCAAATCAATAGACATCTCCCGAAAAGCCAGTATTGAACAGGCAAGATGCCTGTTCCACAATTAAAAAAAAGCCCGTGAAGCGTAGCTATCCCGCAGGGAATCGCACTTTACAAAAAAAACTACAATAAAATCCTATGCAGCCGATCGCACTTTCCGACTCTCACATTTTATCCATGCGTACCCACGCCGAAAGCGCTTATCCTGAAGAATGCTGCGGTTTGTTGCTCGGTCGAGTTACTAGCGATGTTAAAACTGTGGTAGAAGTTTGGCCAACTGACAATGCTTGGAGTGCGGAAGCTGAGGAGAATTGGCCTGAACAAAAAGGATTGACAGAAAGACGCAGATATGCTATCCGACCCGAAGATATGTTGCGGGCGATGAAACATGGGCGCGATCGCAGTCTGGATATTATCGGTATATATCATTCTCACACGGATTGTCCCGCAGTGCCCTCAGAGTGCGATCGGACATTGGCGTGGGCCGAATACTCTTACATCATTGTGTCAGTCCGACAAGGCTGTTCGGAAGACCTCCGCAGTTGGAGTCTTGACGGAGAGGGGAATTTTCAAGCAGAGGAAATTCTCGCACAGGAACCGACTGAGATTAAGAAATAATTAGTAAAAATAACAAACACGTAAAAATGCGAAAGATTCAGATAGGATATAATTCAAAATCTGCGCTACACACAATATCATGCTAAATCCTAATCTGGACGAGATCCAGCTCAACAAACAAGAATACGAACGCTACTCTCGCCACCTGATCCTGCCAGAAGTTGGATTGGATGGGCAAAAGCGTCTCAAAGCTGCCAGCGTGCTCTGCATCGGTACGGGAGGTCTCGGTTCGCCGCTGCTGCTGTATTTAGCAGCCGCCGGTGTTGGCCGCATTGGGATTGTAGACTTTGATGTTGTAGACCATTCCAATTTGCAGCGGCAAGTAATTCACGGCACTTCTTGGGTTGGGAAACCGAAGATTGAGTCGGCTAAAAATCGGATTTTAGAAATTAATCCTTTTTGTCAAGTAGATTTGTACGAAACTCGCGTTAGTTCCGAAAATGCGATCGACATTGCCACTCCTTACGATATCATTATCGACGGTACGGACAATTTCCCTACTCGCTATTTGATGAACGACGTTTGCGTGCTTTTAAACAAGCCCAACGTCTACGGTTCTATCTTCCGATTTGAAGGGCAAGCAACAGTTTTCAACTACGAAGGTGGCCCGAATTACCGCGATTTGTACCCGGAACCCCCGCCTCCTGGGATGGTTCCTTCTTGTGCCGAAGGCGGCGTTTTAGGCGTTTTGTGCGGAGTGGTTGGTTCTATCCAAGCAACGGAAGCTATCAAGATTATCTTGGGTCAAGGCACTACTTTGAGCGGCAGACTGTTGCTTTACAATGCCTTAGAGATGACGTTCCGGCAATTGAAACTGCGGCCTAATCCAGTGCGTCCGGTAATTGAAAAGTTAATCGATTACGAACAATTCTGCGGCATTCCTCAAGCAAAAGCCCAGGAAGCAAGTCAGCAAACGCAAATTCCTGAGATGACTGTCACGCAACTTA
Source organism: Microcoleus sp. Pol7_B2 (assembly GCF_036701035.1). Classification (NCBI taxonomy): domain Bacteria; kingdom Bacillati; phylum Cyanobacteriota; class Cyanophyceae; order Oscillatoriales; family Microcoleaceae; genus Microcoleus; species Microcoleus sp. Pol7_B2. The sequence goes on from NZ_JAUBQB010000043.1 coordinate 11,448, forward strand.
AGGAGTTAATCGACAGCGGCGCGAAGGATTTTGTATTGTTGGATGTTCGCAATCCCAATGAGTATCAAATTTGTCAAATTCCTGGGTCGGTTTTGGTTCCTTTGCCGGATATCGAACAGGGCGCAGGTGTCGCCAAGGTCAAGGAATTGGTGAACGGCCACCGCTTGATTGCACACTGCAAAATGGGCGGACGTTCTGCGAAGGCTTTGGGGATTTTGAAGGAAGCGGGAATTGAGGGGATTAATGTTAAGGGCGGGATTACTGCTTGGAGTGAAGAAGTAGACCCATCTGTACCTCAATATTAAGCTCAATCTTTTTCTGGGGCGGGTTTAGCTAATATCAGGAGATACAAGCGAGTAGACTGTGGTAATTAGTGTCAAATTACGCTGAAAAAGCTTTGTATCTTTCGTTCACAGCCGAGTCGAGAACCCTCTAAATTCCCCTTTTTTAAGGGGAATTTGACCTTTAGTAGTGAAGCAGGACACGGCATTGCCGTGTCCCTACAAAAAACGCAGATTAACCCAACCCTTCAACTAACAAATTCCGAGCACTTTCCAACGCTTCCTGCAACTTACTTGCATCGCGTCCCCCAGCTTGCGCCAAATTAGGTCGCCCGCCGCCTTTTCCGCCGCAAATTTGAGCAATTCCCCCGATAAACTTGCCAGCTTGCAATCCTTTTTTATTGACTTCAGGACTAAAAGCAGCCACCAAACTTACCTTATCCGGTTCAGGAATTGAGGCCAAAACAACCGCAGCATTTCCTAACTTTTGCTGCAATCTTTCCGCCGCAGTTTTCAGCGCTTCCGTATCCACATCACCCAATTGAGCTACAATGATTTTGAATTCACCTATCGCCTCAGCCGCACTCAGCAACTGGTCGGATTTCGCGATCGCCAATTCCGACTTCACAGCAGCCAAATGTTTCTGAGTATCCTTCAACTCATTCTGCAAATTAGTAATCCGGTTCGGCAATTCTTCAGGCTTCGCCTTAAATCGATCGCCCAAATCGCGCACCACCTTATCCCGCACGTTCAAATAGTCCAAAACAGCTTGACCCGAAACCGCTTCAATCCTGCGAGTTCCCGCCGCTACCCCGGCTTCGGAAACAATCTTAAACAGCCCGATTTCTGCGGTATTGCTGACGTGAGTCCCGCCGCACAATTCCATCGAAACGCCGGGAAAATCGATCACCCGCACCACATCGCCGTACTTCTCGCCAAACATCGCAGTCGCGCCTTTTTCTCTCGCAAGGGCGATCGGCATTTCTGCAACGACCGCAGCGTGCGCCTCCGCAATCCAACTATTAACTAAATCCTCAATTTTCTGCAACTCTTCTGCTGTGACAGCGCGCGGAGAATTGAAATCAAACCGCAATCTTTCTGACGATACCAGCGAACCAGCTTGCGAAATCGAATCGTCCACAATTTTCCGCAAAGCTGATTGTAATAAGTGAGTTGCTGTGTGGTTAGCCTGAATTCGGCGGCGACCGCTGTTGTCAATTTTCGCAGTAATACTATCGCCAACTCTCAGCGTTCCCCGTTCCACCAAGCCGAAATGCACGAAGAAATCCGATTCCTTCTTCACATCCTCAACTCTCACCAACAAACCCTCACCATTATCTCCGCTTTTCAAATAACCTTTATCCCCAATTTGTCCGCCGGATTCTGCATAAAACGGCGTTTGGTTCAAAACAACTTGTACCTCGGTACCGGCGGCTGCTTCTTCCACAGATTTGCCGTCAACCAAGATAACTTCCACCTCAGCTAAACTCGACAATTCAGCATAACCGACAAACTCAGTTCCCTGGATTGTTTCAGCCAACTTATCCAAAGAACCCTGCACGGTCAAATCGATTGTTTGCCGAGCATCTTTAGCGCGAGTTTGCTGTTCCTTCATTGCCCTTTCAAATCCCTCCAAATCCACAGTTATTCCCTGTTCCTCAGCAATTTCTTGAGTCAGTTCTAAGGGGAAACCGTAGGTATCGTAAAGAGTGAAAGCATCTTGACCGCTGATTTGTTGGTTGGTTTGCTGTTTTGTACGATCGACAATTTCCTCCAGCAGCTTCTCTCCGCGTTCCAAAGTCTTGAGAAACTGCGCCTCTTCCCTTGCCAATTCCGCCTTAATTTGAGCTTCCCGCGCTCGCACGTTCGGATAAGCTGCTTCCGAAAGGGCGATCGCACTTTCAGCCACCCGCACCGTAAATTCGCCCTGAATTCCAATCAGCCGCCCGTGGCGCACCACCCGGCGAATCAACCGGCGCAAAATGTAACCCCGACCAACATTCGACGCGCGAATTTCGTCCGCAATCATGTGCACCACAGCCCGAATATGATCGCCAATTACTTTCAGCGAAACCTTGACTTTTTCATCGCTATTGTGGTAATCAATCCCGGCAATTTCTGCGGCCGATTGAATGATCGGAAAAATCAAATCTGTTTCGTAATTATTGGGGACTTTCTGGAGGATTTGCGCCATCCGTTCCAGTCCCATGCCAGTATCAATATTTTGATTTTGCAGCGGTGTTAAATTGCCCTCTGCATCTTTATTGTACTGCATGAAAACTAGGTTGTAGAACTCAATAAACCTGCTATCATCTTCGAGGTCAATATTGTCGCCTCTCTCTGGGTGGAAATCATAGTAAATCTCCGAACACGGGCCGCAGGGGCCAGTCGGGCCGGATTGCCAGAAATTGTCATCTTCTCCCATGCGCTGAATCCGATCGCCCGGAATGCCAATTTCATCGCGCCAAATCGCAAAAGCTTCGTCATCTTCTCGGAAAACGCTAACAACCAAATTCGACGCTGGTAAACCGAAAACTTCCGTCGAAAGTTCCCACGCCCAGGCGATCGCCTGTTTCTTGAAATAATCCCCGAAACTGAAGTTACCCAACATCTCAAAAAACGTGTGGTGGCGGGCGGTGCGGCCGACGTTTTCGATGTCGTTAGTGCGGATGCACTTTTGAGAAGTCGTGGCGCGCGGTGATTCGGCGGCGCGCTGTCCGAGAAATATCGGCTTGAATTGTAGCATTCCGGCGATCGTCAGCAACACCGTCGGATCTTCGGGCACCAAAGAAGCACTCGGCAATATCTTATGTCCCCGCTGAGCATAAAAGTCGAGGAATGTTTGGCGGATTTGGCTGCCACTGAGAAACTTAGGAGAAATAGACATGACAAAAACACTTAAGTATGTAAAGATGTAGCAACAATAGAATTTATAGGACTTACGCACGGGTGTCCAGAAACCCAGTTTTTAAACCAAAATACTTGCTTAAAATCCTCAATCTGGGTAGAAAAACCCGGTTTCTTCGTTACGAGTGCGTGAGTGCTAACTTACATCTATTTGGAGATTCATATCATTATACTTAGTAATGTAAAGACCTATCAAGTTTTGCAAATAGTGCTTTACTCCTCCGAAAGGCCATGCTAACTTAATAATAGACACCGGGACAGAAAGAGAAAGGAGGTCGCTATATTTAGAAAGAAAGTTCAAGGATATAGGCATGGTGTCTCCGGTCTAGATTCCCAGGCGCAGCAGAAATTAACCGAACACAACTTGGAATAGTGGCGAACTGCCGATCGAGCAGTCAAGCCAAACCGCAGTCAAGTAAGACTTAGTTGTCGTTGCTGATTAAAAGTAAAGCTGCACAAGTTGTAAACCCTAGTAAGTAACAGTTCTCAATCGGAAACACATCTCGTTTGTTAGAAAAAACAAAGTTCTCATATTATTGGGTCTGATCGCTGTCGATCGGGCCCTATGAATTTTTGGGCGATCGCATCAGGAGAGGGTTTGAGGGGGAGTGAGAGAGAGGGGCTGAGTTCGACTGTATAAGTGCTTTCTGCTCAAAGGCTACATCCCTCAGAGTCGATCGGCGAGCGATCTGTGCAGCTTTTGAGTTATATATTATATATAATAGGACCTGGGCGCCCGCCCCCGCCCGCTTTTTGCCTGGGATCAAGCGCTGTGGTATGAGGCACTGTCAAGATGCGATATCATTGAAGATGTCAGTACAAGACATTAAAATCTACCCCGCTGTCCTGTATAGCAGCAAATCTACGCTTCTCTGAGCTTGCTGCAAGCCAAGGATAGCCAACCGCCATTTTTGGTGACAAGACCAGGCTCAAAAATTTGAATCTCAGGATATTTAGAGTCAAGACTCTAAAAAATCCCATCCCCGAGGCAGGGGTAAGAGTTCAAAAAAAAAAGCCCGCCCACTCAAAAAAGCTAGTGCCGCCAACAACGGTAGTAAATCACTAGCACACTTCTTAAACTCACAATCTGCGGAAATTCTAGGTACAAGCATGGCCGAAATAACTAAAGAAGAAATGCGCGAACGGCTGGGAAATATTGACCAGATCCGGGATATAATTTTTGGAGCGCAGCTTAGAGAATACGACAATCGCTTCGATAAAATAGATTCCGACTTGTCGATGATGCAGCAAGATATGCAAGCTCGCATCGAACAAGTAAAAACAGTTCTTTCGGGAGAAATGAGGGCTGCGGTTGATTCGTTAGAAAAGAAAGTTAAATCGCTCAGCTCAAACACCCAAGAAGAAAGCGCAGACATCCGTCAGCAAGTCGATCGCGTTAACCGAAAATTCTCCAGCAGCATTGAAGCCCTCGACGAGGCTATTGACAATCAAACCCGTTCGCTTCGCGACGAACTCTCCCAAACCAGAGAACGACTATCTGAAGAAACCCGCACTTTGAAAACACAGGTTTTTGAAGAACTAGATCGTCGCTTTTCTATGCTCAGAGATGTTAAAGTTTCTAGAGACGACATGGCAGAAATTCTGTTTGAACTCGGTATGAGGCTCAAAGGAACAGAATTTGTACCAGAACTTAAAGGCGTTGCGGATAATAAGTTAAATACCGAATTTCTGTTGCCGGAGCGCCACCATAACGGATAATAACGCATGGCTTTACCGAAAGAAAATCCGGCTGACGAAAATGAGTTAGAGGGTTTTGTTTCTCAACCTGACGAGTCTGCTGCCGATGCAGCAACCCAGCTAGAACCCTTGCTTAATCTGTTAGTCGATCTCAAAATTATTGCAGGTTCCAACCAGCAAAATGCAGAGCCCGAAGATGACAGCAGTGGCGAAAATAATCAAGCTGGGGCCCTCGGCGGGTTGATGGATTTGTTAGGTATTTCTGAACAAGCGCCAGAGGAAGTTGCAGCGAGTGTAACCGAAACTGGCGATCGCACACCTGAGTCTGGCGATTCTCCGCCTGTTGCAGACGAGTTCAAAAGTTTGCTATTCGCTACTCACAAACTCAACACTTCAGAACTGGAAAAAGACTATTCCTCAGCTAAAACTATAGATGTTTCCGCGATCGCCCAGCCGGATTTGGAGGAGGAATCAAAGCCTGTCGAGGAATTGTCTAACTTGACAATGAAAGATTCTCTACAGGAAGTACAGGCTCAAAAATCCCACGGGTTCGATCGGCAACAAGATATTTCCCCTCCCGAAACCGAGTCAAAATCCTCGGAAATTCCCGATAATCCCATAGTTTCCACAGTCTCAGACTCACCAGAAACAGCAGATTTAGATCCGGTGGTTGCTTCGCTTCAATCGATGCCAAACTTGGTAGAACAGCCGACACCGATATCGCAGCCAGGAGAAATATTAGGCCAAATTAAACAGGATTTAAATGAAGCCGACAGCGCGATGGAAAGGCTGCAAAATCTGATGTTCGGATCGCAAATCTCGGATATCGAGCAAGTGAAAAGTCTGCTGGCAGAAAACGATTTGCCGGGGGTGCGCCACCTGATGGCAACAATCGACGATAAATTAGGAAAATTGGAGCACCAAATCTACGAGCCCCAAGAGTTGATTGAGTTGATGCTGCCTTGGATCGCAGAAATTCTCAGCCGTAAAATTGCCGATTCCAGAGAAGAAGTTGTCAAGGCGATCGTCCCAATTATTGACGAAGTGATTAGGGCAAAAACTCACGAAAACAAGTCGGCAATGAGTGCGGCAATAGCTGAGCTGCTTCCCGACGCACTTGCTCAACAAATAGTGAATTCGCCAGCGGAAATTGCCAAGGCGATCGCCCCAGAAATCGGTCTGGCAATTAAAGAGCAAATTCGCCTCGACCAAGAGTCGATCGCTCAAGCCCTTGCACCGGAAATGGGCAAAGCGATTACAGCCCAAATTGAACTCGAACGCGACTCTATGGTGGATGCCCTCTATCCCGTAATTGGTAGCACAATTTCCCGATACATGGCAGAAGCTATCAAAACAATCAATGAAAAAGTGTCAAATGCCATCAGCGTCGAAGGATTCCAGAGAAAAATTCGCTCCAAAGTACAAGGAGTCTCCGAAGCCGAATTAATCCTCAAAGAATCAGTACCCTTTACCGTCCAAGCAGCCTTCTTAATTCACAAAGCATCAGGCTTGATAATTTCCGAATTTCAAAACTCAGAAAGCTACCAGTTAGAATCAGAAATGGTAGCAGGAATGCTCACAGCTATTCGCAGCTTTGTTAACGAGTGCATCGTGCGGCCGGGAGAATCTTCCGAACTAAATCAAATTGAATACGGCGACTCAAAAATTCTGCTAGAAGTAGCGGGATATTGCTACATGGCCGTCGTGATTAAAGGAGAACCGCCAAACTTGTTCATCCAAAAAATACGACAAACCGTTAGTAATCTCATCCTTCATTACGCTAAAGTAATTCACGAGTTTAACGGCGACCCCGATACTATACCGGAGTCGCTCCACCCGTGTATAAAAACTTTATTCGACCCGCTACAAACGGAAAAATCAACAAAACCCCCGATCGCTCTAGCTGCTATCAGTTTAGCCGCCTTGAGCTTAATCTTAGTACCTTGGGGAATTTATCAGTACCGCAGCAGTGTTGAGCGCCGCCTCGAAGCAAATGCCATCGCAGCTTTAGCATCCACTCCCGAATTAGCAGTTTACCGCTTAGATGTGGCAGTTGATGGCAAAACTTTAAAGCTAAGCGGAAAGTTGCCAAATCAAGAATTGCGGGCACAAGCAGAAAAAATAGCCGCATCAACTGCACCAAAATTGCAATTAGATAATAGAATTATAGCTGTAGATGTTCCCCCTGATCCAGTTTTGACGGCGGCTGAGGTGCAGCGGATTACCGCCGTTTTGAACCAGAGAGAGGGCGTTTCTATTTCTACGCGGTATGGCGATCGCAAACTTACAGTAGAGGGCCGAGTTAGAGACGGTGCAGACGCACAGAAAATAGCTCAGTCCCTGAAGCAAATTCCCGGTGTTCAGTCGGTCATCAGTACGATTAAATTAGAGCCGCTGAAGATTACAACCCGCATCTACTTCGAGCAAGGAACGACAAAATTAGACTCAACAGATGAAGAAATCATCGCCAGTGTCAAAAAATTCATGGATCAATATCCTCAAAAACAGATTAAGATAATTGGGCACAGCGATCGAAGTGGAGAAATTGCTACAAATCAACTGTTGTCGCTCAGGCGTGCCGCAGCCGTGCGAGATGCTTTAGTGCGGCAAGGTGCTGATCCAAAGCGCCTCCAAACGGTTGGCATCCCCCATCCTCCTGCCGACGTGGAACCCAACCAACCGCGAATTTTAAGCAGGTGCGTGCTATTTGAACCCATAACTAAGACCATAAACACTAAATAATTATGTCAGTTACTATAGCTAAAAAAATGTGTATGATCGGCGATTTTGGCGTGGGCAAAACCAGCCTGATCCGCCGTTTTGTCGATCGGCAATTCAGCGACCAATACCTCTCCACCGTGGGAGTAAAAATTTCTCGCAAAAACGTAGAATTAGAAGGCGTAAAACAGCGGGAAAACGTGACTGCACAGTTGCTGATTTGGGACTTAGAAGGGCATACAAAATTCAAAGGAATAGCACCGACTTACTTGCAGGGAGCTAGCGGCGTTTTAATCGTTGCCGATGTCAGTCGCTCCGAAACAGTTGAGCGAATCTCCGAACACATTCAGCTTTTTTCTTCAGTCAACCCTAAAGGCTCAATTATCGTCGCTTTGAACAAAGTAGACTTGATTGACGAGGAAAAATTGGCGCTGCTAGTGGAAATATCCCATTCCATAAGTAAAGACAAAGTAATAGCAGTGTGCACGACATCTGCTAAAACAGGCAAAGACGTTGATGAAATTTTCTACAAACTAGCTTACACAATGGTAGAACAAGTATGAATCCACTGTTAAGAAAACTGTTAGGCCCGCGACAAACACAGTATTTTGTAGTTAATCACCATTTTATCATTGAGGCAACCTCCCCCGAAGTGCATCATTATGCCGATACTCCGGGCGACGCTATACCCGGTGCAGATGCTCGCCTGAGTTTTCCCGAACTGATTGGCATTGAAAATATTCTCATGTCTATCATTATGGGACGGCTGCCGGGTTTTGAAGTCAAAGGTATCGCTCGGTTTCCCGACCCGAACCGCCCTTTGTACTTTGATATGTTGGCTATCAAATATGAAGAAGAACAAGAAGATTTGCCAAGTAAATTGCTAATTTTGATTGAAGATACCACCGAAAAGATGGTGATGAAGCAATCGTTGATTCAGAGGGCGAATGAAGCTAATCTTTTGGTTAGTGCCTTAGCCGCTTCTAAAGATTATATAGATAAAGTTATTCGTTCGATGGGCGATGCTTTGTTGGTGACAACAACATTAGGAACTATCAAAACAATTAATCAATCGGCACAATGGTTATTTGGCTATAGCGAAGCAGAATTAATCGGCAACCCCCTCTCCCTAATAGTAGTAGAAGAAAAATTAATTTACCAAGCTCGCCACCGCTATATTTTGTCTCATAAAGAGCTGCGTAGAGAACTAGAAATAGTCTGCACTACTAAAGCAGGAGAAGAAATTTGGGTAGAATTTTCCTGTTCGGCAATTCAGACAGAATTAGAGGGACTTTACGATTTCATTTATATAGGCAGGGACATCACAGAACGCAAACAAGAAGAAATAGAAATTCGCCGCTCTTTGGCAAAAGAGCAAGAACTCCGACAGGTAAAATCTCGTTTTTTCTCGATGATCGCTCACGAATTCGGCAATCCTTTAAATACAATATTATTTGCTACTAAAATCCTCCAAGACTACGGCGACGAAATCACCCACGAGGAAAAACAACAATACCTGCAACACGTTAAATCCGCATCTAAACACATGGCTCAGCTATTAGATGACGTGCGGTTGCTCAGCAGCGCCGAAGCAGGAAAACTCGAATTCTATCCCGCACCAGTTGACTTAAAAAACTTTTGCAGTGAGTTAGTAGAATCAATTAAAATTAGTTATGGAAAAAATCATACAATTAACTTTATTTATCAAGAATTAGTTACGCCGCCGCAAAAAAATGATAACGAGTCGCAGGAAACGCAACAGTTGTTCGCACTCGATCCAAAATTGCTGCGACACATCTTGACAAATTTGCTGTCAAATGCTGTTAAATATTCGCCCCTCGGCAGCCATATTTATTTTGAATTAAATTGTCAGAATAATGAAGAAGCTATATTTAAAATTAAAGACGCAGGCATTGGCATTCCTATTGAAGACCAAGAACAACTGTTTGAATCTTATTACCGAGCCCAAAATGTCGGAAAAATACCCGGTACAGGACTGGGTTTATCCATAGTTAAGCAGTGTGTAGACTTGCACGGAGGTCAAATCGAATTTTCCAGCGAGATAGGGTTAGGCACTACCTTTACAGTCAGAATTCCATTTGAGAAACAGAGATAAATAAATTAATTTTAGATAATTTGAGCCAGAGGGCGCCTTTAATATTAAAAATCTCACATGAAAACGTTGTTAAAAAAACTGTTAGTTCCCCACCATTTGGAGTACCTCGCACTTGATAAAAACTTTTTAATCCAAGAAATCTCTCTACAAGTTCAGCGATTTGCCGACTCTCCCGACGAAGTAGTCGCCGGCAAGGATGTCCGCATTCCCTTTCCAGAATTGGTGGGAACTGAAGAAATTTTAATCGATATTTTTGAAAAACGTTTGCCAAGTTTTGAATTAAAAGCGATGACGCGACTATTAGAAAATGGTTCGCGGCTTTATTTTGATATGTATATCGTCGAGTTCACCAATGACGATAATTATCAGAGATTAATTATATTTTTTCAAGACGTAAGCGACAGAATGGCTTTAGAACAAACTCTCGTGCAAGCTACCAATGAAATGGATATTTTATTGAGTACCTTAGCGGCTACTAATAATTATGTTGAAAAAATTATTACTTCAATGGCCGAAGTTTTGTTGGTAACAACAGCCTCGGGAAAGATTAAAAAAGTCAATCAAGCGGCTCAAGATTTGTTCGGTTACAGCGAATCAGAATTAGTAGGCCAGCAAATAGACGCTCTTGCTGCTTTTGGCTCCTCTTTGCAAGCAGTCAGCCAAGAAGAGCCTCAACAATTGCAAACTAACGCCGAATTAATTTGCACGGCAAAAAGCGGAGAAAAGCTGACAGTTGCGTTTTCCTGTACGGCGATTTCGACTGATATTAAAGGTATTTCTGGCTCTGGGCCCGCCCTTCAAGATTTCGTTTACATAGGCCGCGATGTCACAGATAGACAGCGCGCCCGCAAGCGACAAATAACTCAGTACGTCACCACTCGCATCCTCTCTGCATCCGAAACAATCAAAAAAGCTATAGCAGCAATTCTCCCCATAATTTGTGACAGCTTGGGATGGGATACTGCCGAACTTTGGATGCCAGAAGCTGGGGAAAAACTGCTGTCAGAAACTAAGAGAATAACTGCGGTTTCCGACCCCAATTTGCTTCGGTGCGTCGCCAGTTGGACAAAACGCTCAGTTTCTCTCCCCAAATTTGCCGAATTTACCGAACAAATGACCTGTGCGTTTGGCGAAGGATTACCCGGTTTCGTTTGGGCCAGTGGTTCATCTCAGTGGATTGCCGATGTCACAAAAAGCAACAGTTTTATGCGCCGCGAAATCGCTGCTGAAGAAGGACTGCACGGAGCTTTTGGTTTTCCAATTTTGGGCGACTACGATCCTGAAAATTCTGCAAAGTCTGTGTTGGGGGTGATAATTTTATTCAGCCGCGAAGTGCAGTGTTTTGATGAAGAATTGCTCCAGATAATGGCAACCATCGGCAGCCAACTCGGTCAATTTATCAAGCGCAAACAAGCGGAAATAGCTTTGCGGGAAAGCGAAGAACAACTCCGAGATTTATTTGAAAATGCTACTGACTTAATTCAAAGTATTGGAGCCGACGGTCATTTTTTGTATGTAAATCGGGCTTGGCGGGAAACTCTGGGCTACACCGAAGCAGAAATTGCTCAAATGACTGTTTTTGATATCATTCATCCGAACAGTTCCCCCGAGTCTCTGGATATATTGTATCAAGCTATTACCCAAAAAATGGTAACTGAAAATACAATATATCCAGACTCTATTGAACTAACATTTCTTACTAAATATCAGGAAAAAATTTTGCTGGAAGGCAGCATAAGCTGTAAATTTGCCGCAGGTTCGCTAGTAGCGATTCGCGCTATTTTGCGAGACATTACTGCTCGAAAAATGGCCGAAGACGCCCTAGCAAAATCTGTGTCCCTACTGCTAGCAACTTTTGATTCTACTGCGGACGGTATTTTAGCGATTGACAGAAGCGGAAAAATCGTCACTTTCAATCGGCAATTTGTGGAAATGTGGGGCATACCTAATGAAGTGATGGCACTGCGAGACGAGGCCACAACGATCGCCTTTGTCCTGAACCAACTCAAAGACCCCCAAGCATTTCAAGAGAGAATACAATCGCTTTACGAGCAGCCAGAAGCCGAAAGTTACGACTTGTTGGAATTTCAAGACGGCAGATTTTTTGAACGCTATTCGCAACCGCAGCGGCTGGGAGATACAATTATCGGCAGAGTCTGGAGTTACCAAGACATTACGGAACGCAAGCAAGCAGAAGATGCCCTGCGGGAAGAACAAGAAAAATCAGAAAAGCTGCTGTTAAATATCTTGCCCAAGGCAATAGCAGAACGCCTCAAGCAAAACGAAACTACTATTGCCGAATACTTTCCGGAAGTGACTGTTTTGTTCGCCGACATTGTGGGATTTACTGCTTTGTCTGCCGTCATGAATCCGATCGAACTTGTGGAGCTCCTAAATAAGATTTTCTCAGGATTCGACCTTTTGTGCGAACGGCACGGTTTAGAGAAAATCAAGACCATCGGCGACGCATACATGGCAGTAGGAGGACTGCCTGAACCTAGGGCAGATCACGCAGATGCGATCGCCCAAATGGCCATAGATATGCAAGCAGAAATAGCCCGATTTAATGCTAGCCATAATAAATATTTTAGCATCCGCATCGGCATTCACAGCGGCCCGGTTGTTGCCGGAGTTATTGGTATAAAGAAGTTTATTTACGATCTATGGGGCGACACGGTAAATATTGCTTCCCGCATGGAATCTCAGGGTTTGCCTTGGCGGATTCAAGTGAGCGAAACTACTTATAAATTGTTGGAAAAAAAATATTTATTTCAGGAGCGAGGAATGATTGAAGTTAAAGGCAAAGGGGTAATGAAAACTTATATTCTCATTGGTCGAAAATCAGGCAGCTCATCAGTCATCAGTCATCTGGCTGATGACTAAAAGTATTGCTAAAGTTAATTAGCAATACTTTTTGACCAAGACTAATGGAACTTGCTAATTTGTCGGCAAATTTACGATCGCCCGACGAAGCTGTCGATCGCCACCCTGTGACGGTTGCGCCCTCAACTTCCCTCGCAGAGGCGATCGCCCTGATGCGTCGGACGAGCAACCCTTGCCCACTGCCTAATTCACCTGCATTTCCCGACTCAAACGAAACTGTAAAAGCATTTATTAGTTGCGTCTTAGTTGTCGATGAAAATCAGCTAGTCGGACTGCTAAGCCCGGAAGATGTGCTGAACTTAGCCGCCGCCGAATACGGATGGCAAGGCATGAAAGTTGCCGACGCAATGACGCGAAATTTAATTGTCTTACAAGAATCAGAATTTACAGATCTTATTACTGCATTTAAGCTATTTTGTCAATACTCGATCGACTGCTTGCCAATTGTAGATGAACGGGGTCAGCCAGTAGGTATAGTCAGCGAAAAAAGTATTCGCCCAGCAATGTATAGCTGGATCGAGTCACTGCATCAAGAAGTGGCAAAACTCCAGGAACAATGCGAACTGTTAGAGGGCAATTGTGAACTAGAAAAAGTCAGCGATCGCCAAAAGGTCGAAAATGCCATGCGGCAGAGCGAGGCGCGCTACCTGGCGATTGTGGAAGACCAAACTGAACTGATTTGCCGCTACCTCCCAGACGGTAAAATAACTTTTGTCAATCAAGCTTACTGCCGTTATTTCGGCCTGCCGGCGTTCGACTTACTCGGCAAATGCTTCCTGTCCCTGCTGCCAGAAGCAGACCGAGAAATTTTTCAACAGCAATATACTTTTGTGTCTCCCGACAACCCTATTTTTACCTGCGAACACCGAGTAATTTTGCCGAGCGGGGAAATTCGCTGGCAGCAGTGGATCGATCGGGCGATATTTGACGAGAGCGGACAAATCGTCGAGTATCAAGCTGCAGGCCGGGATGTCACGGATCGCAAACAAGCAGAAATCGCTTTGCAGCAGCTCAATGCAGAGTTAGAACTGCGAGTGCAGCAGCGGACACAATGGTACGAAATGGCAGTATCGGCCGGCAAAGTGGGGGTTTGGGACTGGAATTTGGAAACCGGCGAAATCTACATTGCTCCGTCTTTGAAAGCTTTGTTGGGCTATCAGGACGCAGAGATTCCCAACCGCATGGAAAATTGGGTGTCTCACGTTCATCCCGACGATCGAGTTGCAGTCGAGGAAGCAGTAAAAGCTTATCTAGAGGGTGTGACAGAAATTTATGAAGTAGAACACCGGATGCTGCGTAAAGACGGCAGCACCTGCTGGATACTTGCGCGCGGCAGCGCGATCCGATCGGCTTCTGGCAAGGCATTACACCTGACTGGCACTGACACCGACATTACCGATCGCAAATTGACCGAAGAAAAACTCCAAAAATCCGAAGCCGAACTGCTGGCGCTGTTTAACGCGATGACGGATATCGTGCTGGTTTTCGACGCAAGCGGCCGCTACCTCAAAATCGCCCCCACGGCTCCCGAACTGCTGTACAAACCCGCTCCTGAAGTGCTGGGCAAAACCCTCGCCGAAATCTTCCCAGAAGCGGAAGCTAATTTTGCCCTAGCCCACATTCGCCAAACATTGGCATCTGGGCAAACCCACAGAGTTGAATACAGCATGGAAATTGGCTGCAAGTTATTCTGGTTTGATGCCAGTATTTCGCCGCTGGATCTCGATCTGGTGATGTGGGTCGCCCGAGACATTACCGCTCGCAAACAGGCAGAAGCTGCACTGCAAAAGAGCGAAGAAAAGTTTCGCAACTTATTTGACGATGCTCCGATCGCGCTTGGTTTGGCAAGCGTGCGCGACTACCGCACGATCAAAGTGAATGAAGCTCACCGCCAGATGTTGGGCTACAGCGATTCGGAGTTGGCTACCATGACTTTTACTGAACTCACGCATCCAGAAGATTTACAAGGAGATGCGGAGCAAGTCAAGCAGTTGGTCGATGGCCATATTTCTCGCTTCCAAAGGGAAAAACGCTTGATTAAGAAGAATGGCGAGCTGATGTGGGCAAACTTGACGGTGACGCTGATCCGGGACCGCGAGGGCATTCCTCTCTACAGCATGGGGGCGATCGAAGATATCAGTTATCGTAAGCGAGCAGAAATGGAATTTCAGCAGTTAAAAGAACGCCTGCAATTTTTACTTGGTTCTAATCCGGCGGTAATTTTTACAGCCGCACCGATGGAGGACTTTTGTACTACTTACATCAGCGACAACGTTCAGACAATCTTTGGCTACGACCCCCAACAATTGTTAGCAGATTGTAAATTTTGGTCTAGCAGGATTCACCCTGAAGATAGACCACAATTTCTAGTAAATTTTTCGGATTTGTCCGAGGAAAGAAATTGCATTTGCGAGTATCGTTTTCTACACCAAGACGGAATTTACCGTTGGCTAAGAACCGAACTAAAACTATTGGTTGACAGCATGGGCATTCCGATCGAAATTATTGGTTACGCCGCTGATATCAGCAATTCTAAATATGCCGAACTTGCTAGGGGGCAGCAGTTCGAGCAAGAACGGCTTGTGGAGGCGATCGCCCGCCGTGTCCGCCAGTCTTTGCAATTAGAGGAAATTCTCAACACCACGGTTGCGGAACTCCAGCAAGTATTATTAGCCGATAGAGTTTTGGTTTATCAACTTTTACCCAAAAAGGGCGGGCGAGTCATTGCTGAAGCCGTGGCCGAAGGATGCAGCCAACTCGTGGATAGATATTTTGGCGAAGAGGTTTTTCCAGCCCAAAGTTATCAGCTTTATTTGCAAGGGCGAATTTCTGCGATCTCCGAACTAAATGACCCCTGCATTACACCTTGTGTGGCGGAGTTTATGAAACAAATTAAAGTTAGGGCAAAGTTAGTAGTGCCGATTATTCAGCACAGCCAGCTTTGGGGATTGCTGATTGCCCACCAATGCGATCGCTCTCGTGATTGGCAAGAATGGGAAATCAATT
Source organism: Microcoleus sp. Pol7_B2 (assembly GCF_036701035.1). NCBI lineage: Bacteria > Bacillati > Cyanobacteriota > Cyanophyceae > Oscillatoriales > Microcoleaceae > Microcoleus > Microcoleus sp. Pol7_B2. Next base: position 27,057 of record NZ_JAUBQB010000043.1, read on the forward strand.
TATTTCAGCAGTTGGTGAATCAATTGGCGATCGCCATTCAGCAATCTCTACTTTACCAGCAACTGCAAGCTGAGCTGAGTGACCGCAAACAAGCGGAAGCAAATTTGAAAAACTCCCTCAGAGAAAAAGAAATTTTGCTCAAAGAAATTCACCACCGCGTCAAAAACAACCTCTGCGTAGTTGCCAGCCTGTTAGAATTGCAATCGAATACAGTTGACGACCCGCAAGTCAGCAAAATGTTTGAGGAAAGTCAGAATCGCCTTTATTCTATGGCTCTGATTCACGAAAAACTGTACCGCTCGACTAACCTGGCCCAAATTAATTTTGGCGAATATCTCCAAGATTTGGTAAGTAACTTGTTTCACTCTTACAATATTAGCAACAACCGAATTCAGTTGCAGGTATTAGCTGAACCAATTTCCCTAAATCTTGAAACCGCTACTCCCTGCGGTTTAATTGCCAATGAATTGGTTTCAAATACCCTGAAACACGCTTTTCCTGATGGCACAACAGGTACAGTTAGTGTAGAATGCTATCAAACGGCAGATCGAGAAATCAACCTCTTAGTTAAGGACAACGGCATTGGCTTTCCTCAAAACTTAGATTTTCGGAAAACTCACTCGATGGGGTTTCAAGTTGTCTGCACTTTAACCGAGCAGTTAGAAGGAACGATCGAAATATCCAGAGAACTTGGTACATCCTTTCACTTAAAATTTAACGAGTTAAACTACTTTCAAAGATTGTAAAAATATGAGTGTTGCCGAAAAACCAATTAATATTTTGATTGTCGAAGACGAACTGTTAATTGCTAAGAATTTATCTCCAAAATTAGAAAAATTGGGATACCAAATCGCCGATATCGTTTCTTCAGGAGCAGATGCAATCCAAAGCGCCCGCGAACTAAGACCAGATTTAATTTTAATGGATATAGTTATTAAAGGCGACATTGACGGTATAGAAACAGCAGCAATAATTAATCAAGAATTAGATATACCAATTATCTATACAACTGCCTATGCTGACGACGAAACTTTGCAGCGAGCCCAAAATACTGGTTCTTACGGCTACCTGCTTAAACCTTTTAAAGAAAGAGAAATGCACGCCACTATCAAGATAGCACTGAGCAAACATCAAGAAGCAGTTAGTCTGAAAAATTTAATGGCGTTAGCAGCAGAAAAAAGCGAAAATAGATCGCGCTTTATTTCAATGGCTTACCACGATTTAAACACTCCTTTAACTACCATACAGTTATCGGCGGAAATGTTAGAAGATAGCGACTTGCAGAGAAACCCCGGAACTAGCAATAAAAATGTTGACCGGATTAAAAGAGCCGTCAGTAATATGAGTGGGCTGCTGGAAGATATTTTAATGCTTAGCAAAGCAGAATCCGGGAAAATTTCCTTAAATTTAAATCCGATAAATGCGACGGATTTATGCAATTCTATTTTAGAAGAACTGCAACCTATCGTCACGGACAAACACCTAATACATTTCCGCAGTCATACAAATCCCCTGCACGCCAATCTCGATGCAAAACTACTGCACCACCTTCTGACTAATTTGCTTTCAAACGCTATTAAATATTCACCGAACGGTGGTCAGGTCAGTTTAGACTTAAGTTGCGAAAACCAACAGATAATTTTGTGCGTTCGAGATGAGGGAATTGGAATGACACCGGAATATCAAGCAAAACTATTTCAGCAGTTTGAACGGGGTGCTAATGTAGGCAAGATTAAAGGATCGGGTTTGGGACTTTGCATTGTCAAACACATAGTTGACCTGCACGGCGGTACAATAAGTGTGGAAAGTGCGATCGACAAAGGTACTACATTTATTGTCGCGCTGCCTTTTTTAGTCAGTAGTCAGTAGTCAGTAGTCAGTAGTCATCTATTCTTCTTCCTTCTTCCTTCTGCGATAAATCTATTGGGAGACAAAAGCTCGATCGCCCTATCTTCTTCTCCGCCCGCCGCATTCGCAAATCGCTCAGCCAAAGCAGGTACAATCACCAAAGGATTGCTGAGACCAGAAAAAACGTGCAATCCAGGGCGATCGGCAATCGATCCCACTACAGGCAAATTATCAGCGCTGAATGCCACACTACACTCGTGCCAAGTTGCCGGTAAGCCTGCCAAATCAGGCAAAACCTTGCGGATTCCTGCACGAATTGCCGTTTCGCTGGTTTCGCGATCGACTTTAGCATTCAAATCGCTCAAAGTGCGAGACAATTGCCCGATACGCAAACTCCCATCCTTAAACCCAATTGCACCCGCATCTAAAATCGGTGGCTGTAACTCTTTACCCGGTTCATCCCAAAGAAAATCCACCTCAATTCTACTCGATTCAGCTTCCAATTCAAAACGTTTTAATACCGCAGGCATCACCAAAGTCCTGAGTTTCAAATCCACAGGTGCAGTTTCCAAAATCTCGGTGCGAGTGAAATAAACTCCCACAGAAACAGCAGCCAGCTTCAGTAAACTCCGACTCCAACCTCCAGCACAAATAACCGTATTTTCGCAGGCATAACTTTCGTGTAGCGTCTGGACTCCCGAAATCCGATTTCCCTGTTTGATAAATCCAATTACTTCAGCAAATTCTATAGTTCCTCCCAACCGCAGAAACCCTTGACAATAAGCTTTATTTGTGGCAGTCGGCGAAATGTGACCGTGACGCACAGTCAGAGCTCCGTCGATCGCACTTTTATTCAGCAAAGGTTCCAACTCGCCAGCTTCTGCAACACTCAAAAGCTGCGGAACGATCGCAAAATGCGCGTAATTAGCCGCCACTTTTTCGGCATCATTGCCCGCATCAATTGTCAGCAACAAATCCAACTCGCGAAACTCAGTATCAGCATCTAATTCCGCCGATAAATGGCGGTGGCGTTCGATACCTTCCCGACACAATTGCCGAGTTAAATCAGTCGTTCCCGACCAATAAGCCAAGCCGCCATAACTAAAACGAGTAGCATTTTGCATGGTAGCATCTCGTTCCAAAAGCAGCACAGCACAACCTTTTTTTGCCAGTTCGTAACTCAGTGCCGCACCCGTAATGCCACCGCCGACAACAATCCAATCGTAACTTTTCATGGGCAACTCAAAGGGAATGAAAATATCATGCTTAGATTTTAGCTTACGTTTTTTCGGAACCAATCGAAAAACCTCTACCTACAGGAAGAGGCTGCCTGCGAGCGCCCTAACTGAAACTTCCACCCGTCGGGAGATGTTTAGGTAGAGATATTTTTCGTTCAATAGTAGGAATTAGAGTCAGCAAAAAATTAGAAATACCAGAGAGGTTTTTATGAGTATCGACAAACCAGGCAAAGATATGGAGCGCACTGCCAATCCGGGCGATCGCATTTCCGACAAACCGCAAACCATTGAAGAAAAAGCGCAGCAACTGGCGGTAGACCACGTACCCGACATCACGGGAGATGTTGTTACAGTTCCAACTTATGTGATCGTCGAAGAACCCGATGGGGAAAAGAAAGCTTTGCACCACGTCAAAGACGCCGACGAAATTTCCGACGTAATTCGGCAGGCCCGCGTTGACGAAAATGGCGAGCGGATTTGGGATTAAGTTCAATCCAATAAAAATGGGTTTGTTGTACAAAAGTTACTGTAGAAATCATGGAAACAAATCAAAGAAATAGTACGCCTTATCCCAATATTCCGCCGATTCTCGAAAGTGACGACTCAGAGTATCGCGACGCCGGCATTACGAGTACGCTTTCAGTTGCAGGCCATCCCATCCACCCCATCATCGTGATCTTTCCGGTAGCCTTTTTAGTAGGAGCCGCGGGCACGGACATCGGTTATTGGCTGACAAGCGATCCGTTTTGGGCCAGAGCTTCGGTTTGGCTGATGGGTGTCGGTTTTGCTGCGGGGATTTTGGCAGCAATCACGGGCTTTTTAGATTTTTTCAAAGTTAAAAGAGTGCGCGCTCGCAGTGCTGGCTGGTTGCACATGGGCGGCAATGTGGCGGTTATGGTACTTACCCTGATTAACTTGCTGTTGCGCCAAGGAAATCCGGCGGAGCCGATCGTATATACAGGTTTAGCAATATCGATCGTCGTTGCAACCTTGCTGGGCATTACAGGCTGGTTCGGCGGCGAACTAAGTTTTCGCCATAAAATCGGCGTCATCGGCCCTACCAGTCATAATTCGTAGGTTTATGACCATTTGTAGTAGGGACTTCCGTCCCTCTTCATTTGACACTTTAGGACTAAAGTCCTTACTACAAACTTAAAGATTGTCCCAGCCAATTGAGATAAGCATCGCTGCCAGCGATAATAGGAATAGCAATAATTTCGGGAACTTCATAGGAATGGAGTTCCTGAACTTTTGTTTTTAAAGCCTCAAATTTAGCCAAATCAGTTTTAATCACCAACTGCCACTCTGACTCGGAATGAATCTCGCCTTGCCAAGTATAAATAGAGCGAATGGGCGACAAACTCACACAAGCAGCCAGCTTGTGTTCAACTAGAGATTTAGCGAGATTCTCCGCCTCCGCTTCCGATGCCACAGTTACCAGCACGACGCCAAAATTAACAGTCATAACGATTTGAGATTTGAGATTTGAGATTAAAGATTTGATTTCAACAGAAAACCTTGAACTTAGTCACTTGTAGCGCAACGGCCCAGGCTACGTCCGGCGTGGATATCTGCCACTTTTAATAATTCTAGGACTTAGGCACCGATGCCTAGAAACCGGGTTTTTCAACCAAAATACTTAGTTTAAACCCTCAATCTCGGTAAAAAAACCCGGTTTCTTTGTGCGCGAGTGCATCCATTGATTTTAAAGCAGTGCGAGCGTGCCGCTGGCACTCGCCTATAATTCCATATTTACCAGATTTGATATTCCCAATTACCAATTCCCCATTACCCATTTTTAATTTCCGTAACTTCCCAAGAATTGACTTTGCCAGCCCCAGCTAAAGAAAAATAGCGCCTAGTAGATTCCGGCAAAATAGCTCCCGCCAACAAAGCATTATCTAAATTAGCTCCTATTAACGTCGCCTCGCTCAAATCGGCCGCCATCAAATCTGCTTGACACAACTTTGCCCAATTCAGATTTGCCCCTCTCAAACAACTTCCCCTCAACTTAGCCCCGGTTAAGTTTGCACCCGCCAACTTCACCCCACGCAACTGAGCCGCGCTGAAATTCGCCCCTGCCAAATTCGAGCCTTCCAAATTAGCTCCCATTAGTTTAGCTTCGCTCACGTTAACTCCGCTTAAATCTGCACCGCAGAGATTCACCCCTGTCAACTGCGCTCGCCGCAGACTGACTCCGGTTAATTGAGCTCCAAAAAGTTTTGCATTATTGAGCCTTGCACCGTAAAGGTTAGCCCACTTAAAATTAGCTGCCGTCAGATTCGCGCCCAGCAAGTTAACTAATTGCAAGTCGGCGCTGCACAAATTGGCATTCCACAACACAGCGCCCCGCAGGTTGGCGCTAGTTAAAGTTGCGCCACTTAACTTTACTCTGGGCAATTTTGCTTTTACCAAAAAAGCTCCACTCAAATTAGCTTTTGTCAAATCTGCACCCGAAAGTTGGGTTTCGCCCATTTTGGCAAAAGTCAGATTTGTTCTTTGCATCTGTGCATCGTTGAGTGTTGCTTTGGTGAGAAACGCCCTGCTGAGGTTCGCCCCGGAAAGATTAGCTCGCGAAAGGTTGACTCCGATTAAGATTGCTCCGCTGAGGTTTTTCCCGCTGAGGTCGGCTCCAGTAAAGTCTCTTTGTCCTTTTTCGTAATTGTTGAGCAGTTCACTAACTTCCATAGGGCATCATACCTTCTATGATTGTGGGGTTTCGATCCAGAAATCTTTACTGTTAAGGTTGTTTCAGAAAGGAAACTGTTTCAGAAAGGAAACTGTTTTAGCGTTTGCCTCAAACGGTATAAATTTCCTTAACATCACTTTCTGTTTAAAGGCAATCTCTTAATAAAGATTTTATATCTTCCACGGGGAAGCGATCGCGCTTTCGGTATTTTTGAATTAAAAGTTAATGTTTCTTGACAGAGAGACTCCTTGCTTAACGATCGACAGTAATTCGCAACTTCAGGCGCAGCGTGCCCTTGAACCCTGCGGGAGGTTGCCAGGAACTCAAGGCCCTCTTGAGAGTTTCTACGGCGTCTGTTGCTTGCAGCGTCGAGGTTTTAGTGTCCATCGCCAATCGGGCAACGCGGCCGTCTTGTACCGATAACTCCCATACCGTTTCACCGCTAACCCCCGCCGGGAGATTAACAGATTGCAGGTATTGAGTCAAAGCCGCGATCGCCCCGGCATCCAACCCTTCGGCGCTAACTACTTGGAGGCGAGAAACCAAAGGCTTCGGGCGTTGCAACTCACCGTAACCGGGCTGCCGCGGCATAGCAGGAGCTGGACTCACTGGTGCCGAGTTGCGAGTCGAGGTAACGCTGCGAGAGCCACCCCTAGTTTGCTCTGCCCCTCCCGACTCGAAAATACCCTCATAGCTGACACCCTGCGGCAATTCCACAGGCACTTGCACTCGACGACGAGTTCCATCTGGTTCGACTCGCACTTCTTCGCTCACAGCCACAAAAGCCGTGTATTCCGACAGCAACCGATAAGTCAGAGCAGTATTAGTCACAGCTTCCACCAAAGATTTAGTCTCGCCACCAAACATTTGATTCATTAAATCTTTAATGCGCGATCGACCCCAAAGCTGAGCTACCGCCGAATTGCCAAAATCCGTAGCGTTTGCTGCGACTGATGTTGACTCCCGCTGCCGCCCGCCGGATTGAGCAAAATTAACAGGTAAAACTTGCTCGTAAGCTTTGCCGCCGGCAAGAGTGCCGCGGATGCGAAGTTGACCGGAGGCTCGATCGGCCTTTTTGCCAAACAAAACCAGCGGCTGACTCGCAAACAAGTCTGGGGGTGCGATCGGATAAATTTCTGGTTTTTCCCCCATTCCCTCCCAACTAATTTGAATCTCAGTCAATACCGGACGATTAATTTCCCGAAAAAACTTTTCTGCCGCTTCTGCTGACGGTTCATCTTGACGAATTACTTGAGACGTGCCTCTTCCCACTTCCGCCAAACGGTTAATCAAAAACCGATTCACCGAACCGCCGACACCAAAACTATAAAGTCGATTTCCCGGTTTCAGACTCCCCTGAACCCTGGCTAGCACTTCATTTTCATTACCAATGTAACCGTCAGTAATTAGTACAATACTCCGCAGCCTTCCCGTTGCCGCCGCCGGAAAATTCATCACTGCTTGAATGCCGTTAAGCAGTTCAGTACCACCGTTTGCCTGCAACTTGTTGATATAATTTATGGCGCTTTGTCGGTTGGGAGCCGTATTTGCTAAAGGAGTTGTTGAAAGCGCTTGCGCAGTGTTGGCAAAATCAATAATAGTAAAAGTATCGTTGGGATTCAGCCCTTGAATGAAGCGGCGCATCAACTCCTTAGATTTTGCCAGCGGTTCGCCCTGCTGAGAACCGGAAGTATCCATCAGAAACACGACATCTTTGGGTACAATTTCATTAGTTTTGTAGTGTAATGCCGGAATCAGATAAGTAGCAAAATGACCGCCCCGCTTGTCCGATTGAGTCAAAATAGTTGCCCGAGTATTTTCGCCTGCGACTCGATAGCGCAAAATTAAATCTTTATTGGGAATTGTGTCTGAATTGGCTAATTGGACTTGCACAATATTGCCGCTGCGGTCAGTTGTAATTTGATGGGAAGTAGAGCGGACATCGCCGATCGCAACTCCGGCATCTATTTCTACCGACACAGCAATATTGTGACCCGATCGCGTTCCTGGAGGCAAGACAGGCGGGTTAATGCGATCGGCACCTGAACCATCGCCCCCCCTTAGCAAGGGGGGGTTGGGGGGGGTCGTATTTCCCGAAATATAGCGAGGCCCTACCACCATTGGAAACACAAATTCGTAATCGCCACCGACAAACTTGAGACTTTCCGTGTAGCGAATCGTAACTTCAATTTTTTCTCCGGGTTTGATATTAGCGAGAGACTGAGTAAAAATATTGGATCGTTCTTGTTCCAACAAACCCGCAGTCCGGCCTTGCTTTCTGGCTTGTTCGTAAATTTCCAAAGCTTCCTCGCGGCGTTTGATATCAGCTTTAATAGTTCGTGATCCTATTTTAATTTCCATATCATCCACCGCCGCTTCGTCGGGCAAAGGAAATACATAAACAGCTTCTATAGATTCAGGAAAAGGATTTTCAAACTTCTGAACAACTTCGACGCGGGAGATATTGCCAGCTATTTTGGCTTTAACTTCAGTCTGCTTGAGAGGAAAGACTTGTTCTGAGGTCGTATTTGGAGTTTTGACGAACAAACCGCCGACTGGACAGCGATTTTGTGGCGATCGTCCGCCATTGCAATTAACATCGTTACTAGCGAGGATTTTCGGCGACACAGACGAATAAATTTCCCCAGGATCATTTGCCCGCGCTGCATTGGGAGCAAGCCACGCGCCACACTCGTTAGCGAAGCCCTCGAAGAGGATCGCAGCGAGCAATGCCATACCAGCAGAAAGCAACCGTTGAGGGGATAAAACGCAGACAAACTTCATAGCTGTTTTTTTAGCAGACTTGAGGTGCTTTGTTTACCATGACTTTACGCTTCGCGAAACGTTCCTGAGTTAGCTTTCTGGGAAAAATGACTGAGCGCGTAGGGCTGATTTTAGATTGAGTCCACAGGCGCTAATGGGAGACTGGAACTTTTGTCTAGACTGCTGTGGGCTTTCATCCGTCTTGGGGTGATGTCGGTTGGGGCGATCGTCCGCGAACCCAACCTAGAAGATTGTATGATAGTTAAATAATTAAATAACTCTAACCTCAACCTCTCAAGCTCTAATAAATTGAAAAAGCCATGAATTTTATTAACCCCAAAACCGACTTTGCCTTTAAAAAAATCTTCGGCTCTGCTGACAGCAAAGACATTTTGATTAGCTTCTTAAATGCCATCCTCTACGAAGCGCAGCCAGTCATCGAAGATTTAGAAATTCTTGACCCTTATTTAGCTCCCAAAATCAAAGGAGTCAAAGATACTTACTTGGATGTTAAAGCTAAAATTAGTGGTAGCAAAACAGTGATCATTGAAATGCAGGTATTGAATGTAGAATCTTTTGAAAAACGAATTTTATACAATGCTACCAAAGCTTACTCAGTGCAATTGAAAAGCGGAGAAAACTACAACCTATTAAATCCCGTGATTGCCTTAACGATTACAGATTTCCAAATGTTTGAGCATCTGGAAACAGTAATTTCGCGGTTTTGTATCAAAGAAAAAAACAACTTAGTCGATTATTTGGCGGATGAATTAGAATTTGTATTTGTTGAGTTGCCCAAATTTGACAAGACTTTAGCAGAATTAGAGACTCTGACTGATAAGTGGATATATTTCATGAAAACAGCTCGGACGTTAAGGTCTGTGCCGGAAGAGTTGGGAAATGTACCGGAACTCCGCAAAGCTTTTACAATTGCCAATGAAGCAAATCTCGATCCTGATGAATTGGAAGATTTAGAAAGGCGAGAAATTTTTATTCAAGACCAGCGCGGTGCAATTACCAAAGCTACCCGAATCGGGATAGAACAAGGAATAAGACAAGGCATCGAACAAGGCATCGAACAAGGCATCGAACAAGGCATCGAACAAGGCATCAAACAAGGAAATGTGACATTAATTGTTCGTCAGTTGGAGCGCAGTGTCGGCCTGCTGTCGCCGGAGATCAAAACCAGCATCGCTCAGTTATCCGCTCAGCAATTAGAGAATCTAGGAGAGGCACTATTAGACTTTGCCAGTGTGTCAGATTTGACAACTTGGTTGCAAGCACATAACAATCGTCAATAATTTGGTCAAATGGGTGTAGGGGCAATCCCCCGTGGTTGCCCTTATGGATTACCTATGTCACATTTGAGTCTGACCTGACATTGAAACATCTAAAGTCGAAAATCCTATGAGCAAATTTGTGTTTGTGACTGGCGGCGTGGTTTCCAGCATCGGCAAGGGTATTGTCGGTGCTTCCTTGGGCCGCCTATTGAAGTCGCGGGACTATTCAGTCTCGATTTTGAAGCTAGACCCCTATATTAACGTTGACCCCGGCACTCTCAGCCCGTTTCAGCACGGAGAAGTTTTCGTAACGGAAGACGGTGCGGAAACTGACCTGGATTTGGGGCACTACGAGCGTTTTACCGATACTTCCATGTCTCGCCTCAATAGCGTCACCACGGGTTCCATTTATCAAGCGGTGATCAACAAAGAACGCCGTGGCGAGTATCAGGGGAGTACGGTGCAGGTGATTCCGCACATCACTAATGAGATTAAAGAGCGAATTCACCGAGTAGCCAAAAATACTAATCCCGATGTCGTGATTACAGAAATCGGCGGAACGGTGGGAGATATTGAATCTTTGCCATTTTTGGAGGCAATTCGCCAGTTTCGCAAGGATGTCGGCCGGCAAAATGTTGTGTATATGCACGTCACGCTGATACCTTGGATTCCTTCGGCTGGGGAGATGAAAACTAAACCGACTCAGCATTCGGTGAAGGAATTGCGGTCGATCGGCATTCAACCAGATATTTTAGTCTGTCGGTGCGATCGCCCGCTGTCTTTGGGCATGAAACAGAAATTGTCGGAATTCTGCAACGTACCCGAAGAATGTGTCATCACATCTCAAGATGCTAAAAGTATCTACGAAGTACCCCTGATGATGGAACAGGAAGGTTTGGCGCAACAAACGCTCAATTTGCTGCAACTGGAACATCGCCAGCCAGATTTGCATCAGTGGCAAACTTTAGTCAACAGGCTTTACAGTCCCAATCACAAAATTGATATTGCTTTAGTTGGCAAATACGTGCGGTTGAACGATGCTTATCTTTCGGTAGTCGAAGCTTTGCGGCACGCGGCAATTGCGATCGGCTGCGACCTGAATTTGCGCTGGATTAACTCAGAAGATTTAGAATCGGGAAACCTCGATAATTATCTCAAAGATATCAACGGCATTCTTGTACCGGGAGGTTTTGGGGTTCGGGGAGTGGACGGCAAAATAGCGGCGATCGAATATGCTAAACACAACAAAATTCCATTTTTGGGATTGTGTTTGGGGATGCAGTGTGCTGTGATTGAATGGGCGCGCAACATCGCCCAACTAGAGGATGCCAACAGCGCTGAATTTGACCCGGATACATCAAATCCGGTAATTAATTTATTGCCAGAACAGCAAGATGTAGTCGATTTGGGCGGTACAATGCGACTGGGTTTGTATCCGTGCCGTGTCAACCCAGACACGCTAGCTTTCAAACTTTATCAGAAAGAAGTGATTTACGAGCGGCACCGCCATCGGTACGAATTTAACAACGCCTACCGCAATCTTTTCTTAGAATCAGGTTATGCCGTCTCCGGTACATCTCCAGACGGCCGATTGGTAGAAATGATCGAATTGCCCAACCATCCTTTTTTCATAGCCAGTCAATTTCACCCCGAATTCCAATCTCGACCTAGCACCCCCCACCCATTGTTTCAAGGGTTTATCCAGGCCGCTAGCATCCAGGGAAAGCAGGATGTTTTAGAAGATGAGGGTCGCGACTTGGTGGCCGGGAAAGTTGTCGCAAACTGATCTGATATCATGTGCGATCGATGAGTTCTGATATATTAGATGTCTGTAGGGGCGGTTCAGAATAGACAATATTCAAATCGCCCCTACAATGGACATTACAAAACCCACCCAACAGACCAATAGGATTTGATAGGGGTCGCACTTACCGGACTAGATATCGGGCAGCATTCTCAACGAGTGAAAAACCTCCCCCCCAACCCCTATGCTAGGGCTGGGGGGATAGTACCACAAGGGAGAAGGCAGAAGGGAGAAGGCAGAAGGTAAAAATGCTAATATTTTTCTTAACTTTTTACGGCTTTCAAGGGTGATACCAGTTTCCCAAAAAAATGCAACTTTAGGCAACTTCCCAACCCCGATAGTCATCTGTCATGCCCAATCTAAAATCTACAATCTAAAATCTAAAATGGTAGGAGTTGTCAAACTATCCTAAAATACCAGGAAACACAGGTTTGAGGAGGCTTTGTGGCTTATTGGAGCAAAATTACTTATGAGAAAAGTACATACATAATTGACCTTGACACTATTAGTGCTTTTTCTAGCGAACTGGATAACAAGCGTCTCACCTTTTGGCTGCCTAATAGCAGTCAGCCGATTATCCTCAATCCCCAAGGCAATTATGAGGCTTACAAGCAAGTTCTCGATTACCTCAAAAAAACCATTGATCGCAATTCTAGAGGCTCGTGGATTAAAATTCATTATGACCGCAAAGAATTTGCGATTGATATGAGTCGAATTAGCTCTTTTGCTTGTGAACAGAACGGTCGGCTAAGCTTTTGCCTGCCTGACAGCGCAACTAATATTATTATCCTCCGCCAAAGCAACCCGGAAACTTATCAAGAAATTCAGGAATACATTAAAAATACGACTGGACAATCTCTGCCATAAAAAAGTCATTAGTCATTGAAGGATGAAGGGAGACTATGTTTAGTAACTCCTCACATTGATTTTATTTTTTTTTGAGCTAAAGTGCTTAGGTTGCCCTCTCATTTTAGATATTAAAAAAGCGCAGTAAAATGCGCTGCTTTTTTAAATTTTAACTATTGAACAAGCTGCCAAGCTAATTTTGCCGCGCCTACCATGCCTGCTTGATTGCCCAATTCAGCAACCAATAACTGCAAATCTTCGCGAGAAGTCGGCAGAACCCGCCGCTCAATTTCTTCTCGAACCTGCGGCAAGAAAAATTCTGTACCTGCACTAATTCCACCGCCGATAATAATAGCTTCCGGCGTCAAAATATAAATGAGACTTGCCAAACCGATACCCAAATAGCGCCCGTAATTTTGCCAAAATTCTAAAGCTTTGGCATCTCCAGACTTAGCTAAGTTTGCTAATTCTATAGGTTCCAAACCCGTTTCTCGGCGAATTGCTTGCACCGAAACGTACTGTTCTAAAGAACCGCGATTGCCGCTGTTGCACTTCGGGCCGTCGGGATTTATAGTAATCAATCCTAGTTCTCCGGCCGCGCCTTGATGACCTACAAATAGTTTGCCGTCTAGGATAACTGCACCGCCGACGCCTGTACCTAAAGTTAGTAAGATTAGGTTTTTAAAGTGCCTTCCTGCACCCAACCAAGCTTCTCCCAATCCGGCACAGTTGGCATCATTTGCTAATATGGTCGGCAGTCCGGTTTTAGCTTCCACCCAGTCAGCGAGGGGGACGTTATGCCAGTTTTTGAGGTTAATTGCTACTCTGGCTATGCGGCCGGCGGCGTCTGCCGGGCCTGGAGTACCGATGCCGATCGCACTTACAGCATTTTCGACCGGATTCAGTTGTAAAATAGCATCCGTCATGGCGGCTAAAACTGCTTCTGGCGTTGCGGGTTGAGGGGTTGGGACAGTTAAGGATTGGTGACAAATGCCGTCTTCGCTAAATCTGCCGAGTTTAATTGCGGTTCCGCCTAAGTCAATGCCGATTACTTGTGTCATTCGATGTGGGTTTTGGATGCAATAATTGGGGACTAATTTTAATATTATAAACCTATTGTATGTGCACCTAAAACACCTTACAAATTAAGTTTGTAGTGAGAACTGAATTCTTCAAACTTCTCTTTTAAATTTATGATAATTAGCCCCGAAAAATGCCATTAATTATTAATAGTATTAGGTCGCTCGCAATACCTAGCAAAAATTATAGATACCAGCGAGTTCGCCTATGGAATTTCGCCTAACTTACGTTGCGCTACCTCTCGGTTGTGCAAAGCATCGCGATAGTCTGGTTGGAGAGCAATTGCCTGGTTATAAGATGCGATCGCACCTTCAAATCTTCCTAAATTATACTGCTCATTTCCTCGCTCGCACCACGCCTCAGCATCTACATTAACTTCCGATTCTGCCTCCGCAGCCTCTGCGCCTCTGCGGTTCACTTTCCCAGAAAAACCCAAACCATCCCCAACAAACACCGCCTCAATCACCCTCCCCTTTGTATCCTCCTCCTCAACCTCCGGCAGCGGAAACCGTGTCAATATCTCCCGCCCAATTTGCCTCGCCACCTCTGACAATTCCCCGCTGCCAATTCTACCTAACAAAACCAGCCGCTGCGCCAATTCCTGAAGCGAGGCCACCGCATCCGTAGCAGCGGTTTCATCATGTTCGCCCTCTAACAATCTTTTGCCAAACCGTCGCAGCCAAGCAGCCAATTCACTATCTTTAAGGCGTTTTGCGATTAAGAATCCTGCTACATCCCCGCGACTCCAGCCGACATTCACCCCTTCGAGAATTTCCATGAATTTCGACTCGTATTCCGCGTCAGTTAATGTTGGGCGGATGGCGGTATTTTCCGAAGGCGGCGAGGGTTTGGTTGGGGTTGCGAACAGCCGCTGAATTAGTCCTTTGATGAATTGCAGAATTTTGTTGAGCATTTGTGAGGTTGGGAGGGTGGGGTATTTTCTATTTTATAGCAATTATCAAAAATAGATTACATATTGATTGCCGGCGGTATCTGTAGGGACACGGCACTGCCGTGTCCGGGATGGCGACGCACAGTCAAAAATCACATGAAGTAGAATTAATCTACTTTAAAAGCGGATAATACAGTTCTCCTGTTGAGTTGATATAACCGGCCCTATCGCCCGCTAAATTCCCCGTTCCCATGAATACGTCAACTCTCCCCGCGCCTTTGATTGCACCGCCGGTATCCTGATCCAAAACGTACCGATTCACGGCATTTTGTTCGAGTTGTCCTGCCGCATTCGGATAAGGGAGTTTTGTACTAATTAATGCTAGTGCACCGGGTGGCATTAAGGCTTTGTCGGTGGCGATCGACCTTTCGGCAGTTACTGGCACTCCAATGCTTCCTGTGGCTGGAACCCCATTAGTATCCCGGAAGAATACAAAGCTTTCATTTTTCGGCAAATATTTGTTCATATCTGCGGGAAAGTTAGTGAAATATTCCCTTAGTTTCGGCAAATTTAACTCTTCTAAAGTAAACTTTCCGTCTTTAACTAATTCTCGCCCGACTCCTGTATAACTGTGACTGGTTTTGCCTGCAAAACCGACGGTCATCACGCTACCATCTGTTAGCTGCAATCTCGCAGAACCTTGGACGTGCACGAGAAATGCCTGGAATCGATCGCGCAACCAAACTAATTCTAATCCTCGCAGCAATCCTTTACTCGCCTCCAAAGCATCTTCGCCTTCTAATTGCAATCTTGTCGGGTGAGGTTTCGGCCAAGATGCCATGTTTGGCGGCATCCGGTACAGGGGATAACGGTATTCGGAATTAGGCGTGCGAGATGCTGCGTAAGTCGGCTCGAAATAACCTGTAAATGCGACTGTTCCTTGGCCATCTTTGCCCGTGGATTTGTAAAATACAAATTCGCGCTTGACCGATTCCTGAAGTTGTGATGGGGTTGTGGAACTGACAACTAATTGGCGGAATCGATCGAGAGAACGCCGAACTCGATCGCGCGTAACTCCTGCGACTGTATAGCGGCTGTAAGCAGTGGCGGCGGCCGATGTATTGAGATAGCGGAGGCTGTTGTCGATCGACTTTAACAGCAATTCTTTATCACCCGGTTTGCCATTTTCGCCCCAGATTTGAGCGTCAAAGGCGAGATCCTCCGACTCGCCAGCTTGCAATTGATTTATACTAATTGGTTGCAGTGGCGGGGCTGCAACGGCTGGCACCGAAAAAGCGATCGCCAAAACGCAACAGGCGATCGCTAATAGCTGATAGCGAAAAATCTTGCTCAATTTCCAATCTTCCCTACTAAATTGATTATTTTCCTTATTCATCGAATCGTTCGACGCTAGAAGTAAATATCGGTTCTACGCGAATTGCGAGAACGCTGGTAGGCCGAACTACCATGTATTCGCCTTGAATATTTTTGATCGGGACGTTAAGAAATTCTCTTGAATCTTGTTTCGGCACCAGCGTACTGCTGTACCACTTTTGAAAATCTTGCAGCGTTGCGAAACGCACTTCTTCGCGGTGGCCGCCTTCAAGCAGCAGGTGTACGGAATATTCGCTGGGAGTTCTAGGCATAGGAGATAGGGAGAGTTGTTGGACGACAATCTAAAATCTAAAATCTAAAATTGATGTGGTTGCCATCAAGCAGCAGGTGCACGGAATATTCGCACTTGAGTTCTAGGCATATCTGTATTTTAGATTTTTGATTTTAAGCTTTTGGAACGATTCCATATTTTACCTCTTCCTCGGCGCATTCCCTCATCTAGTAGGTTGGGTTGAGGGAGAGGGGGAGAGTGGGAGAAGGGGAGAGTCCGAGAGTTGTTGGAGAAAAATCTCAATCTAAAATCCAAAATCTTAAATCGATTGACGGTGGCCCCCATCTGCGGCTACGCTGTGAAATTAAGGCTGCTTTCCTCAAAGAAGAAGCAGCCCGCGTCGCCCAAAAATCTAGTTGCACTGCCCAAAGCTGCTACCAACAGCAATGGACAGCTAACCGCCAAACTGATTACGCCAGTATGGAGGCTAATGGAGAATTTTAACACTCTCTGTAGCCGCCCTGCTCTGTGTTAACGTGCGGGGCGGCTGGGTTTTTGGGTTTTCCTAGAAAACCAAAAACCAGGAGACCATATTATGTCACAGGAATTCGTACCTGACGATAACTTGTCCGCGCGTCCAAATGACGACTCAGCAGTATCGGAACAGGAAGTCGTGCGGATAACGGTTGTCGGTTCCCGCGCAGCCGTGTTAGAAACCATCCACACATTGTACCGACTGGGATTTGCCCAAGTTGGCGATTGGAGTCCGCCGCAGCGAGGTGCAAAGCCGGGACAAGTTATAAGTGTACTCATTCGCCGATCGCGCAAAGCTTAGAAATAGGCTGAAATACTCTAGGGACACGGCATTGCCGTGTCCTCCATCGCCGCGGCTACATGGCTGGATATCTGATTGTCACATCCTCGGAGGGCGATGGCGGGACGCCCCGCAAGCTACGGGAAATTTCATCATCCAACCCGGTTAATTCTACCCGTTCCCCACAGTCAGGACACGCCTTGGCCGAAGTCTCTACAATGATTAATCCGGCGGAATACAGGGATTGTGTATTTTAGAACACGATTTGACCGCAACACTTAAAATAGTCTTGATTTACCGATCGACCGCACCCTTTTCTCATCAATATTTCTGGTTAGCTGGGGGTGTCTGTCAGCCGGAGTTGCGAGGTTCTGCTTCCAAAATGCTGATAATGGTGCACAATTTCAAATTAACAACAAAACTTGCACTATTTTGAGTAAGCTTTGGGGGGAACAGCTTAGAAAGCCTGTTTCTAAGACTGAGGCAAAATATCAAATTAATCCTCCACCTTGTCCAATTACTAATTACGAACCTATGCCCCGTCGTCAAGACTTAAAAAAGATTCTTCTCATTGGTTCCGGCCCAATTGTTATCGGTCAAGCGTGCGAATTTGACTATTCAGGAACACAAGCTTGCAAAGCTTTGCGAGAAGAAGGTTATGAAGTAGTGTTGGTGAATTCCAACCCTGCAACAATTATGACCGATCCGGAAACTGCCGATCGCATTTACATCGAACCTCTAACGCCAGTCATCCTCGAACAAATCATCGCTAAAGAAAGACCTCAAGCAATTCTACCGACTATGGGCGGTCAAACTGCGCTAAATTTAGCAGTTGCCGTCGCTAAAAATGGCGTTTTAGAAAAGTACAATGTCGAGTTAATTGGTGCTAAGTTGCCAGCAATTGAAATGGCCGAAGATCGGCTATTATTTAAGGAAGCGATGGCACGAATTGGGGTTGCCGTTTGCCCTTCTGGAATTGCCAACACTCTCGACGAAGCCAAAGCAATTGCTCACCAAATCGGCAGTTATCCGTTAATTATTCGTCCTGCTTTTACAATGGGAGGTACGGGAGGCGGCATTTCTTACAATCAAGAAGAGTTTGAAGAAATGGCACAAGGCGGGATTGATGCCAGTCCAGTATCGCAAATTTTGATCGAACAATCTTTGATTGGTTGGAAAGAGTACGAACTCGAAGTAATGCGGGATTTGGCAGATAATGTGGTGATTATTTGTTCGATCGAGAATCTCGACCCGATGGGCGTCCACACCGGCGATTCTATCACCGTAGCCCCGGCGCAAACTCTCACAGACAAAGAATATCAGCGTCTGCGCGATGCTTCGGTGAAAATTATCCGCGAAATTGGAGTTGAAACGGGCGGTTCCAATATTCAATTTGCCGTCAATCCTGTCAACGGAGATTTCATCGTTATTGAAATGAATCCTCGGGTTTCCCGTTCCTCCGCCTTGGCCTCGAAAGCAACTGGTTTCCCCATTGCAAAAATGGCGGCAAAATTAGCGGTAGGTTACACCCTAGACGAAATTTCCAACGATATCACCAAGAAAACTCCGGCGTCTTTTGAGCCGACAATTGACTACGTGGTGACGAAGATTCCCCGATTTGCCTTTGAAAAGTTTCCCGGTTCCGAACCAACTCTGACAACACAAATGAAGTCAGTTGGGGAGGTAATGGCGATCGGGCGCAGCTTCAACGAATCCTTCCAAAAAGCCCTGCGGGGATTGGAAACAGGCCGCGCGGGTTTCGGGTGCGACAAACCGGAAAAGTTGCCGAGTTTGGAACAAATTCGCGCCGGATTGCGGACGCCAAATCCCGAACGCATTTTTACAGTTCGCCACGCGATGATGATGGGAATGTCGGTGGAAGATATCTTCGAGTTCACAGGAATCGACCCTTGGTTTTTGGATAAAATGCAGGAATTGCTGGAAACTGAGAAGTTCTTGAAACGAACGCGGTTGGAAGAGTTGACAAAAGAGGCAATGTTTGAAGTAAAGCAGTTGGGTTTTAGCGATCGCCAAATTGCTTACGCTACCAAAACACCGGAAGATCAAGTCCGCGCTTACCGCAAACAGTTAGGCATAATTCCGGTTTACAAAACAGTCGATACCTGTGCCGCTGAATTTGAAGCGTTTACACCGTATTATTATTCCACCTACGAAGCCGGAGCGGCAATTTGGGAGGTGGGCGATGAAGAAAAGAAGATTTCCCCTGTAGGCCACAGTCTCGCGCCGGAGTCGGAAGTTTTCCCTTCTACTAAACGAAAAGTGATGATTTTAGGTGGCGGGCCGAACCGGATCGGACAGGGAATTGAGTTTGATTACTGCTGCTGTCACGCTTCCTATTCCCTAGGAGAAGACGGCTTTGAGACAATTATGGTCAACTCGAACCCGGAGACGGTTTCGACGGATTACGATACGAGCGATCGCCTGTATTTTGAACCGCTAACAAAAGAAGATGTTCTCAACATCATCGAAGCCGAAAATCCAGAGGGAGTAATTATTCAGTTTGGCGGCCAAACGCCGCTGAAATTAGCGGTTCCTTTACAAACATCTCTGGAAAATCACCCCGACGTACAAACAAAAATCTGGGGAACTTCGCCGGATTCCATTGATACTGCTGAAGACAGGGAGCGATTTGAAAAGATTCTGCGGGAATTGGATATTCAGCAAGCTGCTAACGGTTTAGCGCGCAGTTTTGAGGATGCTTTAATAGTAGCTCAACGGATCGGTTATCCGGTAGTGGTGCGACCGAGTTACGTATTAGGCGGGCGAGCCATGGAAATTGTTTATTCCGATACGGAATTGGAACGTTACATGACCTATGCCGTGCTAGTAGAACCGGATCATCCGATTTTAATTGATAAGTTTTTGGAGAATGCGATCGAGGTTGATGTAGATGCGATCGCTGATGTTACGGGCAATGTGACGATCGGCGGTATTATGGAACACATCGAGGAAGCAGGAATCCACTCCGGCGACTCTGCTTGTTCTATCCCTTACCAAACGCTTTCTGACGCAGCTTTAGCAACAATCCGCCGCTGGACTGTAGAATTAGCAAAATCCCTGAAAGTAATCGGGTTGATGAATATTCAATTTGCTGTTCAAGGGGAACAAGTTTTCATCTTGGAAGCTAATCCGCGAGCTTCTCGAACAGTTCCTTTTGTATCAAAGGCGATCGGAGTTCCCTTAGCAAAAATTGCCTCGCGAGTCATGTCTGGCAAAACTCTAGAAGCTTTGGGTTTTACTGAAGAGATTATACCCACTCATGTTTCGGTAAAAGAAGCTGTATTGCCCTTTGCTAAGTTCCCGGGCGCTGATACCTTGTTAGGGCCAGAAATGCGATCGACCGGCGAAGTCATGGGAATTGACACTGATTTTGGCAAAGCCTTTGCCAAAGCTCAATTAGGTGCCGGACAAATGATGCCGCTGTTCGGAACTGTGCTGGTTTCAATGCGCGATCGGGACAAACTAGCAGTTGTACCCGTTGTCAAGGAATTCTTAGAATTGGGTTTCAGAGTAGTCGCAACTCACGGGACACGCAAAGTTTTGCGAGAGCAAGGTTTAGAGGTAGATTTGGAATTAAAACTGCACGAAGGGCGGCCGAATTTGTTGGATTCGATCAAGAATGAGAAAATTCAACTAATTATTACCACACCTTCCGGCGAAGAATCCCGAGCTGACGGCATCTTTATCCGCCGCACAGCTTTGACTTACAAAATCCCGATTATTACCACAATAGCCGGTGCCAAAGCGACAGCAGCGGGAATTCGATCGCTCAAATCCCACCCGATGGAAGTAAAAGCAATTCAAGACTATTACCCGCAAACCTAGACTGCGAAACACCATATGTTTAGGGTGTACAGGGCGCACTATTAGTGTCAACTTTAAGCTTTTAGTCCGCCAGTCCTCTCGCTCACCCGGCACTCCGCCAGGGAATAAATTCCCTGTCTTATAGCGAAAGTCCTCTCAAAGAGGACTGAATAACTCATTAGTCCTCATATCGAGGACTTCCGCTTTGAGGCAGCGGTTTCAACAAGAGCCGGACTGAGAGTTGAACGTTAAGTTGACACCAATGACCGCGCACCTTATCCTCAACATAAGGTGCGCGTCACCCAAACCTAATCTGCATCGGAATCCAAAACTCCGCTAGACAGCATCAACCTCGGCCAAACTAACAAGAAAAAACCCATCCAAGCTAATAAAGGAATTGCGACTAAAACAGTTATCCAAACAGTTTTTAATAAAAACCAACTACCGCTAATCAGGCTAGTACCAGTTAAAAGAATCGACCAAGGCTGACACCACCAAGGTTTGTAACTCCAAGGACTAATAGCTTTTTTATCGGAAAGTTTTTTATTAGAAATAGATTTCATATTGTCAGTAATTTTTTATGAATGATAGTCTGGCTAGGTGGATTAACGGAAGTTAAACATTCATCACCTCTTCTGCTGTCAGCGTTAATTCGGGAAAAGTCCGCGACACAATTCGTTCGCTGCCTTTAAAGGCGCTTCTTTGATAGTTGCCCTCTGCATCCAAAAGGTGGACAAATACAGTTGGAACTTTGGGATTTCCCAGAAATTCCCTGCTACCAATTGCTAAATAATCGACAATCCAATACTCAGGAATTCTGAGACGCCGATATTCGTCCAATTTGTCTATATAATCGTCCTCCCAATTTGTTGATGTTACTTCCACTGCCAGTTGAATTGGTTCTCGTAAGGCAGAATAAGCAGAACGGTTCGAGCGCCACAAATCGCGATCGATTATGCTGACATCCGGTCTCCGCCCTTGTTCGATGCCCGCTTTAGTTACAGTTCTGATAACGGCGGTATTGTTGACTACATAATTTAAACTTAGCCGTTTAACTTGATCTTTAAATGAGTCAGACGTAAAATCAGCAACATCATCATGATTTCTTGTCGCATTCATCTCTACAATTTTTCCATTTACCAGTTCATAGCGTCCATCTTCTGGACATTCTACAAGGAATTGGTCAAAGGTTAATTTCTGTGTGACTGTTGCAATCATAAGATTTATCCTTATTTTGCAGTAATACTATTAGTCTATATTACCACAGGCAGGAAAAAATTTGTTTTTTTGACGGCAGACATCCAATTCTTAAATCTAAAATATACAATCAAAAATCAAAAATCGATTCACGTAAATGGTAAAATGCGATCGCCCTAGCAATTTGCACTTAAATTTGTTACTGACTTGATACAGTAAAGTAATAAACCTAGAAATCGAGCCACTCCCAGGTCAACCCCGAACCATGAGACTAGACGAAGCCGTAGAATTTGCCGAAAACCCAGAGCCGCGCTGTCCCTGCGTCCTCCTGCTGGACACCTCCGGCTCCATGCAAGGCGCACCCATAGATGCCTTGAATGAGGGGCTGGAAATTTTTAGGAATGACCTAATTAAAGACGAACTAGCTAAAAAGCGAGTCGAAGTCGCGATTATTTCATTTGACAATCATATCAAAGTCGTGCAAGACTTCGTGACCGCCGACCAGTTCGAGACGCCACTGCTGACAGCTCAAGGACAAACCCACATGGGCGCTGGCATTCAGCTAGCATTAGATACTATTGCGGCTCGCAAATCCGAATACCGCAACAACGGCATTACCTACTACCGCCCGTGGGTATTTATGATTACTGACGGCGAACCTCAAGGTGAATCAGACGATGTTGTGGAAATAGCAGCACAGCGGATTAAAGAGGAAGAAACTAACAAGCGCGTGGCATTTTTTGCAGTCGGAGTGGAAGGTGCTAATATCACCCGTCTGGCGCAAATTGTCGAGCGCACGCCTGTAAAATTGAGAGGACTAGACTTTAGAGAGATGTTCATCTGGCTGTCGGCTAGTATGCAGAGAGTTTCTCACTCAAAAATTGATGAACAAGTAGCGCTGCCACCACCCGGATGGGGAACTGTTTAGGTATTAGTCATTGCTCATTGATCATTGGTCATTAGTAAGTGACCAGCGGTAAGTGCGGTGTGCATAGCCCTACATAATAAGTAAGGTGTGGTGTGCATCGCCCTACCTAATTAGGGATAAATAAACCCGTCCAGACTTTGCATAGTTGTGAATTTACGAAGTTTTGAGTTAAAGAGTTATTAATGCATAATTCATCCTTTAATTGGCAAGTTGTAGCGGCATCGGTGATAGGTACAAGCCACGAAAAAAGATCGCAGCCTTGTCAAGATGCCCACTGCTGGCGTCTCTTGCCGAACGGCGTTTTAGCGGCAGCGGTTGCCGATGGTGCGGGCTCCGCAGCACTCGCAGAAATTGGGGCGAAAATTGCTGTGGAAGCGGTTGTCGAAACGATTTGCCAGCAACAGGAAAGGCTGCCTGAAAATGACGACGAATGGCAGGTATTCTTGACAGCATCACTGCAAGTTGCGCGGGCGCAGGTGGAAGCAGAAGCGGCTGTGCGGGAAGTGGCTGCGAGAGATTTAGCCTGCACTTTAATTGCTGTTGTTGCTACGCCGGAATTAATCGCAGTTGCTCAAATCGGCGACGGTGCGGCGGTAGCGGGTGATAGTGCAGGAAATGCGATCGCCCTGACTGTACCTCCCTGCGGCGAATACATCAACGAAACCATTTTTTTGATTTCGCCGAATGCAATAGAAACAGCGCAATTTCAGGTACTGCGGGAAAAACTGCGACACTTGGCCGTTTTTTCTGACGGCTTGCAAATGCTAGCGCTCAAAATCCCGGAAGGTACGCCGCACGGGCCGTTTTTTGCGCCTTTGTTTCGGTTTTCTGGCGAGTGGAAAGAAGAAGAAGATGCGAAACAGCAGTTAGAGTCATTTTTGCGATCGCCCCGCGTTTCCGAACGCACCGATGATGACTTAACTTTATTGTTAGCAACTTTTTCGAGTAATGTCTGATCTGTTGAACTCCACTTACAAAAAGCGGATCAAAAATTATGACAAGTCCACGAATTAGTGCCCGAACTTTGTTGCAAGAAACCTTTGCTACTATGGGACCTCTATACGCTTCCCTGTTGACCATCAATTCTCCCAGTTTGATATTTTCCGCGCTCAATAGTTTGGGCAAGCTAGGTTCAGCAGGTGTTGCTTTCAATATTATCTACTCCTTCGTGGTAATTCCTTTATTGTCGGGAGCCATGATTTTCTACACTTACCGAAGTTTGACTCGAAATCAAGTAACTGTGGGTCAGGCTTTCAATCAAGCAAACAGAAGATTGCTGCACCTTATTTTGGTTTATATTATGTTTGTGGGGCTGGTATTTGCAGGCTTAATTGCACTAATAATTCCCGGGCTTTATCTAGCATATCGCTTAATATTTTCATTGTACGCTACCGTCATTGATAACTCTTCGGCCCTGGACAGTCTTAGCAGCAGTTGGGAATTAACTAAAGGGCGCTGGTGGTTAGTATTTCGAGCGAGTTTTCTGATAGTTTTTGTCGTTGCTGTGCCAATCATAGTGATTTCCCTATTAATCGATCCGACTGCCAAATCCGTAGCATCTCAGTTTGGAGGTAATCTACTCGGATTTTTAGCCGCACCGTTGATGAATGTTTATTTGGTTTTATTGTACCTGCGCCTGCGGTAATCGGCAGCAACTATTAAATAGACATCTCCTAAAAATCAAGTCAAGGGCTGTCAGGATACCTACTCCACAAAAATTGTTAGCGCTGTCTCGCGAGCGGTGAAAATTTGGTGCGGTTCTATAATAAAATCGAGGTGTCAACAATTCTGGTTTAATCTGTACAGTAGGTCGTCACTTGCAAGCACAAGAGATTAAGGATAAGCTCAACTCCCTAATTAGCGCAGCAGATCCAATAGATCCGAGTTTGGCGAGAAGATTGGATGAAATCAATCGCTGGGTGAAAGATATTAAACCCGGTTCGCTAACTGCTAAAAAATTTGTGATGGCTTTTTTGCTGCAGCTTATCCGAGATTCTCAGGTTTGGCTGGCAATTCAATCTCTACCTTCAGAAAGAGAACAACAAGCCGCGTTTGAGTTAATGACGCCCGGGGAAAGGTATTGGTACAGCTATCTATTTCCTAAATGGCTGAGCGAAAACGATCGCAAATTTTACATCTGGAAACAAAAACTCAAGGCCGGCCAATTCGATCCGGGAGATGATATCGTGATTCGTGCGATCGCAGCCCGAATTGTTGATCGCCAAGGCACTGTTTTGTATCGATATGTTGCAGATCTTTCTATGGCAACCGATTCGATCGTTAGCAGCCGGCAACAGCAGCCCCTCTGCATTCAAGTCACAACTCTTTCGGATGAATTCTCTGAACAAAAATATCAGAACTGGCAACAAACTCTTAAAGATTGGGGGATTGACAGAGGATTGTTTTTAAGTTATGATAAAAACGATGCAAATTTCCTGAATCAGTTAGTTAACATTGCATTATATAATAGCGATAATTTGCCCGCCGGTCGTTACCTCAAGTTCCCGTAAATCAAGCATATCTGCTGCTGAGAATAGTTCGACTGCTCCAAAACTCTGTGAAAAAAAATTTGACTAACTCACATATTGCACAATTGTCGACAATGCCAAAAACCTAACCCCCAGACTGCTTCGGGAAAAGGGAAAACCGACCAAGATTTTTCCTCCCCTTTTCTGTCTCCGGGAGGAGTTTGCCAGACGCTGGCAAGAGGTGCTTCCTACGAAGGCTACATAACGGGAAGATTGACCGCCGCAATCAATCTTGTGAAATAACTAGCAACTCTGCCTAAATTGAATTGAGATTTGATTAAATCGCGGTGGACTTGTTGGAAATAAAATCAAATTACATCAAAATAAAATACTATGACTGTACAAGGTACGAGCATCGTTGAAAATAACTTGCACAAAGTATGGGAAGAACTGGAAGCAGCCAGAAAGATGCAGGATGAATGGATGAATTATGGGGTGGATTTTGTGGATTTATATGTGGAAGATGCTGGCGGTGATTGGTTGGAAAAGTGGGGAAAATGTGAAGAAGAATTAGAGCTAATAAAAAATAAAAAGGTAGATATTGAAGCAGTCAAAGCAGCGATCGACATTCCCAGCTTTCAGCAGACAAAACTCCTGGAAATTGCCTTAAATTGCCGTAACTCTACCAGCTATTACTCCGATCGCCCGGAGGAGTCTCCCGCTTGGCAAGAGGTTAAGTACAAACGGCTGTCACTCTTAGGGGGAGCGATTTTCGGTGCTGTTGTTACCGATTACCTCTACCGCGAATATCCAGAACTATATCCCGATGCTGTCTCAACCTTAAAAGCTCGTTTAGCAGAACCCAAAAAACTTGCGGATTTTGCACAAAAATTGAAATTAAACGAACTCAGTTGGCGCGTAGGGAATGGGAGAGAAACAGAAGAAAGCGAGTACAAAAAAGTTTTTTCTGAGACTTGTGAAGCTTTGTTTGGCGCGATTTACTTGGAGTTTAATCGCGATTTTTTTCGTGGGGGAAACTGGCTGATTCAGCGCTTGATTGAACCAAATGTTAGCCAGCATCTGGATCTAACTCAGCGGCGACAAATAGAACCCGAAACCGAGGTGAAACGGCGGGAAATCCTGGGTGCGGATATTCTAGATGCGATCGCGATCGACTATTTGTACAACCGCTTTCCCGAACGCAACGCCAGCCAGCTAACTCGCTGGAAAAATATGTTAGTGGCCAAAGAAATTTTTCCCAAAGACTTTAAGGCAAAATTAGGCAGCCATTACCTAGAGTTGGAGAGCAATTTCTCGCGTACCCGCGACTGGTTGGTGGATAACTTTATCAAAAGCGCAGTTGACGAACTGCTAGAGGAAAGCGACACTCAACCCGAATATCTGATTGACAGTGCGAACCCGGAATCGCTGCCAGAATTGGTCAGCCGGATTACAGACAAAAAATGGAAAAATGAATTTGTGAGAGTTGTCAGCATTTTGCAACCGGCTGACGAACTTTTGCTGCTGATGCAACAAAAACTTGACAGTATGGCCGCTAAAGATGAAACTTTGCAGCAGTTGCTAATCTGGGCAAATCACAAGTCTCAGTTAGTGCAAAGGAATTTCAAACCGGCGGAAATTCGAGCTTTTTATGTGGCATTAGTTTGCGTGCTAGATTTGGCTTTGACTCGCGTCCTCGATCCGAGTCTGAAGTTTGATAGATCGAAAGTTCGCAAGTTTCGGAATTGTTTGGCAAAAGCTCGAAAAAAGGTAGAATTTGCGGATGTTAACGAGTCTCTGAAATTGACTTTTGAGAATGATGTGGCGGGTATCTTGGTTGGCATTTTGGCGCTGGATATTGAACCAGAACTTAAACAACTGCTGGCCCAATTTCAGACTCAGATGCCTGATTTGCAAAACTGGAAAAAGTGGCGCAAAGATTGCGGTAGCTGTTGGCTGGCAAAATTCAAAACTGCGATCGGCTACAATCGAGACTTCCGCCCCCAACAGAAAACTTTGCTGAAACAGTATTACTATGCCCACAACTTGCTGGTGGAATGCCTCAACAGCGATAATTGTCAGGTGACACCGGCCGTCAGACAAAAAATTGAGGATAAAATGTTGTTATTGTCGGTGGATTTGAAGCTGGTTCACATTTAATTTTGATAGCGCGGACGGGCGGGACGCCCCTCTCACCAAGGGACGGACGGGCGGGACGCCCATCCCACCAATGGAAACAGGGCTTACCCACTCCCACCCAAGAAACCGGGTTTTTTACCGAATCTGCGGGCTGCAACGCCTCTTTTGGTGAAAAACCCGGTTTCTCCTCACCGGTGCCTAAGTCCTAACAAAGGTAAGATTTAATGGGCAAGTCAAATTTATTGAGTGATGGCTTCCAAATCCTGTATCCCATAACGGAATTCTATGCAGTTGCAGCGCCAATTTAGCGGACAACTGATTGCGATCGACACCAAAACCGCGATCGCCAGTGGGGGTGAAGGTCGCATCTACCCGATCGCCCAAGACTCGTCCCTTGTAGCAAAAATCTACCACAAACCGACAGACGAAGACGGCGACAAACTCACAGTCATGTTCAGTATGCCGCCGGATGCGCCGATCGCGGAACCCGGGCACGCTTCCATTGCTTGGCCGATCGATTTGCTGCATACTGTGGGCGGGCGAGAAAAAATCGTCGGTTTTGTGATGCCGCGCGTCAACAAAGTGATGCCGGTACACACTTTCTACACTCCCAAAACCAGGCGCGAACAAAAACCGCTATTTAGCTATCTTTACCTCCACCGTACCGCCCGAAATCTCGCCTCGGCTGTAAATGCCCTCCACGTCAGGGGTTACGTCATCGGCGACGTAAACGAGTCGAACATTCTCGTGACGGATACGGCGTTGGTAACGCTGGTAGATACGGATTCGTTTCAAGTCCGCGATCCTTATACGGGTTACGTTTATCGGTGTCCCGTGGGGAAACCCGAGTTTACCCCGCCGGAGTTGCAGGGGCAGACTTTCCGCGATATCGATCGATCCCCAGAGCACGATTTGTTCGGTTTAGCGGTATTAATTTTTCAATTGCTGATGGAAGGTACGCACCCGTTTGCGGGAGTTTATCTCGGTAGCGATGAACCACCGTCTTTGGAAGCGAGAATTCGATCGGGCCATTTCCCCACAGGTACGAAACGGATTCCCTACCGCCCGATGCCCGCTGCGCCTCCTTTTGAGATGCTGCATCCGCGGCTGCGGCAGATGTTTATCCGCTGTTTTGAGGAAGGGCACGGCAATCCTTCGGCGCGCCCGGATGCGAAAACTTGGGTGAATGCGATTCGGGAAGCAGAAGATGCTTTAGTTACTTGCAGCAGAAATAGTCAGCATAAATACGGAAATCACCTGAGTCGCTGTCCTTGGTGCGATCGGGCAAAACTCCTCAAAGGGCGCGATCCGTTTCCTTCGCGGCAAGCAATCAGCAACGGATTGCACTTGCAACCCGCGAAAATCAAGCGTAAAAAGCCCCAACCACCGCCCGTCGTGAGGGAGCCCGCAATGCGCCGGCAACAGCCCGCCACGGGGCTGCCCCGCCCCCTCGGCCAGTACGCAGTGCCCTTGCTACCGATGCCGATGTCTCCTCGGAGTCGAACTCCTGCGCCTCGGGTTCCCGTGGGCAAGTTTGAGCGCATTGTTCAGGATGCTGCTTGGGGAGGTGTTTGGGGTAGTTTGTGTTTGGCGGCGATCGGGGGGATTTATTCGGTAATAGCTGAGGGCGGCGGCGCTATTTTGGGGGCGATTTTTGTTGGTACGATTTGGGGCTGTTTTTTTGGGATGATGTGGGGCGTTTTTACTTTGCCGCCGAATCAGATTTGGCGGAAGTGGGGCGGAGTTTTGGTGGGGGCGGCTTGGGGGGCTTTTTTGTTGGCGGCGATCGGCGGTGCGGTGTTTGGCGCGATTAATAGCACTCCGGGGATCGGGGAGAGGATTTTGGCTGGGGCGGGAGTTGGTGCTGTCTGGGGCTGTGTTTGGGCGAGTTTTCGGCCTCCTCTGGCGCTGCCGGCGGGGAGGGTGTGGGGCCGGCGGGGAGGGTCTTTGGGGGCGGTCTGGGGCTCGTTTGTGGGGACTCTGGCTGGTGTTTTTTTGGGGGCTGGGCTGGTGGTTTGGCAGCAATACGGTGTCCAGATGCGGCCGGTGAATGAGTTTGCGGGTTTGCTGCTGGGTGTGGCGATCGTGGCGGCTGGTGTGGGTTCTGTTGGAGGTGTGGTTTCTGGGGGTTTGTTGGGTTTTTGCGGGTTTTCGCCGAAGTTGCCGATTTCGTTTCAGCCTTCGGGCTTGAAGGGTGCAGCTTTGGGGGCGATTTGGGGCAGTTTTTTGGGGACTTTGGCGGGTGCTGTGTTGGGTGCGGGCGTGTCTGCGATGTTTCCGGCTGTTAGCGCTGGAGTGCCGGTGGAGTTGGGGCCTGTGGCGGGGGCGATCGTGGGGGCTGGTTTGGGGGCGATTTGGGGGGTGGTTTCGGGTACTGTTTGGGGGGCTTTGGGGAAGTGGTGATCGCTTGGGGTCTGTTTTTGGGTGGAAAATGCGTCTATGCGTAGGTGTAAAAATCGAGGTGTTAATTTTGGGGGCTATAATGTATATGCTCTAAGGGTTAGAGGCACTTCAAGCTTAACAATGGTAGACGCAATCGCTGGAATCTATGCTGGAAAAGGGTTTGAGGGCTGTATGAAAATTGGGGTATTGACAAGTCGAAGGCTGAAATGGTACTTTTGTTTTATGCAGACGCAAATGAACATTGAAAACCAAATACAGCAAAGCTTCTGGAACGGGCGGCCGCAATTAACCTAACTCCCTATCAGGGATTGAAACTAACCATCAGTATGATGTCGAAGACTACTGGTTGGCCGCAATTAACCTAACTCCCTATCAGGGATTGAAACCCCAGAGAGAGGTATTATGGGCATCTACGGACAGCCGCAATTAACCTAACTCCCTATCAGGGATTGAAACTTTGCTGTATCCAGGCACGACCATCAAGGGGCAAGCCGCAATTAACCTAACTCCCTATCAGGGATTGAAACTGTCGCTGATTAACAGCAAACCACGTCCGAACGTGCCGCAATTAACCTAACTCCCTATCAGGGATTGAAACTTCTGCCATTAGTTTAAAAACACCTCCCCTTCAAGGCCGCAATTAACCTAACTCCCTATCAGGGATTGAAACGATCGCATTCGATCCTCTCGTAGCGCTGGGCGACAGCGCCGCAATTAACCTAACTCCCTATCAGGGATTGAAACCTTTGCGGTAGCTTCCTAAAGCCTTAAACTCCCGCCGCAATTAACCTAACTCCCTATCAGGGATTGAAACGGAAATATCCCGATCGCATCCTTGCCGAAAGATGCTGGGCCGCAATTAACCTAACTCCCTATCAGGGATTGAAACGGCAGTGCTAGATTCAAGCGGGGGATTGCCATGATCGGGAGCCGCAATTAACCTAACTCCCTATCAGGGATTGAAACAAGTTTTGTCGGCAGTCGTAGGGCAAGTTGTCGAGCCGCAATTAACCTAACTCCCTATCAGGGATTGAAACTCAAGATTGAACTAGATAAACTCGCGACGGAATTCAAGCCGCAATTAACCTAACTCCCTATCAGGGATTGAAACCACCGTGATTGCCCATGCCCATTGCAACAGAAGCCGCAATTAACCTAACTCCCTATCAGGGATTGAAACACGAAGTAACATCAACGGGCGCGATCGGGATGAGCCGCAATTAACCTAACTCCCTATCAGGGATTGAAACCCATTCACTTTCTGATTCAGCTAATTTCTAATAATAAAGCCGCAATTAACCTAACTCCCTATCAGGGATTGAAACGGGTATGGTAGCCCCGGCTGTAGGGTATCCGAATTTGCCGCAATTAACCTAACTCCCTATCAGGGATTGAAACTTGCTCATCTTATCCTACTAGATTGTAATTGTGCCGCAATTAACCTACAGCACTTCCGGATGTTATGAGGTACAGTAGCAGCAATTAGCAAACCAGTTTTTGAGATGTTTGGGATTCATTAA
>NZ_JAUBQB010000160.1:0-3846 GCF_036701035.1 Microcoleus sp. Pol7_B2
TGCACTTTATTCTCGATCACGCGCTCGAAACCTTTCGCGACGCAATATGCACTCGATTATTCAGCAAGCCCTATTTATTTTTGGGGTAGGGAAACGGCATTGCCGTGTCCTCTTAGATTTTAGAGGCTGCCTCCATTTGTCGCACTACTGTTAAAGCAGAATAGGAAACACCGGCAGTGCCTTCTCCGGGATGGGTGGAGTCACCTACTAACCACAAATTTTTAATTGGTGTGCGGTTGGCAAATCCGAGTGGTCCGAAGGTTGGTATTCGCTGCCCGATTCCACCTACAACGCCTCTATCTCTCGCTGTGTAGTGGGCAAAGGTGCGGGGTGTGGCGGCTTCTTGGTGTACGATCGACTCTGGCGTCAAATTGAAATATTCGCTCAAACGCGCGATCGCCCCTGCGGTATATTTTTGCTTTAATCCTTCATAATCAACAGAATTCCACCACATTCGAGTATCAGTAAATGAGGAAGCGATAATTGTCGCCATTCCCTCCGGTGCTCGACCATCACCCGGATGGCTGACTGAAACAAATAATGAATTATTCTCGCCAATCTCGCCGTCGTAATCGTAGAGAAACTGAAGGTGCGGCGGACAATTGGCCGGAATTGCGCTTTCATGCACTCCCAAATATATCACGAAAGCACCGGATGCGGGCGGCAATTTATCGACTCGATATTTGTAGCCTGCCATTTGACTCGGGAGTTGGTTTTTTGTCTCTGAACTCTCTGATTTAACGGATAAATTATCTGTTAAATTATCTGTTAAATTTCCGACACTCCGCTCGCTTGACAACAATTTTACTAAATTTTGCGCGGTCACGTTGGCAACAATGCGATCGGCAGTTTCTGTCCAAACTTCGCCTGTTTTTTGATTGCGAATGACTGTACCGGTGGCTTTGCCGTTGGCGGTGACAATACTTTCAACTGTGTGCCGCAACAGGACTTTGCCGCCGTCTTGTTCGATCGCCTCTACAAGTCGATCGCTCAATACCTGCATACTTCCTTGTAGATGATACAATCCCTGTGGCTCTTGCGAAACTCCTAAAGCCGTCGCCGCGTAAAGTAGCGCCGTTTCTTCGGTATCGACTTGAGAATACAATTTTAACTGCAAATCCAGAAAAGTTTTCAAGCGCAAATTGTCGCCCAACCCACACAGCCGCAAAGCATCTCCCACTGTCATAAAAGTGAAAGGCAAAGTAATTAGAGTATCGGGGCGAACAGCTTGAATTAATTGCCAGAAATCCCATAAGTTTCGGGGCGGTAAAACTGGATCGCGCCCTTGAAATTTCCAGCTAGCTTTGAACAATGCAGACAATAATTGCCAAAAAGCTTCGCTTCCAGGAAACTGCCGCTGCCTTTCTTCCTGCCACTTTTGCGGATCTCGCCACACGCTAATCGGTGCGGTTTCTCCCGGCAAAAACACCGCACAAGCGGGATCGCAGGGTGTGGCTGCGGGGAGTTGTATGTCTAATTCTGAGAAAATTCGGTGGTGAATGCCTCCGGGTTCCAATCCTGCAACCTGCGTGGCGCCGACATCGAAGGTAAAGCCTTTGCGTTTGAAGGTGGAAGCGCATCCTCCGGGGACGATCGCCTGGTCTAAGACTAGCACTTTGTATCCTCTGCGGGCTAGCAGAGCTGCTGCTGTCAGCCCGCCGATTCCGCCTCCAATTACCGTGACGCGGCCCTTAGTGTCTGCTGGATTGGATTTGCCTAAAGGGGTGCGATCGCCTGTCATAAATTTATTTATTGTAATATTTCTTAATAGTATGCTCATATTTTGCAATAAAAAGCTCTTGTAGCGACAGGTTGAAATCTATCGCTACAAGAGGAAGGAGTCCGAGTGTAGAGGACGTTTTAGGGGTGAAGTGCTCCGGGCCCACCCGGAGCGTTAGACTGTGCCGTGCTGATGAGAAAATCAGGGACGGCGCCACTTGTTGAGATAAGCTTCGCCAATCCCAGCCACAGCCTGCATTTGACCTAGCTGTTCCCGTAAAGCTTTGATGGTTCTTAGCTGTTCTTGAGACTGTTGCTGCAAAGCGTCGTAATTTCGCTGTATCGCCGCACTCTGGCTCAATTGATTTTCTAGAGATTGCAACTTGGTTAGTTGAACATGGAAGTCGCCGATTGCACTTGACTTTTCTGCTAACTCGTGCTGCAAAGATTCGTAACTCGACTTCGACACGGTTTCCTGCAATTGGCTTTCGAGATTTTGCTTTTCGGTAGCAAATTGCTGATGTAAAGATTCCAGAGCACTGGATTTTTCGGCTAGCTGCTGCTGCAAAGATTCCAGAGCACTGGATTTTTCGGCTAGCTGCTGCTGAAACTCGTGTTCCCGGTGTTCTCTTTCGGCGAATTGCTGCTGCAAAGATTCCAGAGTACTGGATTTTTCGGCTAGCTGCTGCTGAAACTCGTGTTCCCGATGTTCTTTTTCGGCGAATTGCTGCTGTAAAGATTCCAGAGCACTGGATTTTTCGGCTAGCTGCTGCTGAAATTCGTGTTCTCGGTGTTCTCTTTCGGCGACTTGCTGCTGCAAAGATTCCAGAGCACTGGATTTTTCGGCTAACTGCTGCTGAAACTCGTGTTCCCGGTGTTCTTTTTCAGCGACTTGCTGCTGCAAAGATTCGATCGAACTTTCGCGTTCACTCAACTGCTGCTGTAAACTTTCGTAACTTGACTTCGCTACTGTTTCCTGCAATTGGCTTTCGAGATTTTGCTTTTCGGTAGCGAGTTGCTGCTGCAAAGAAGCGATCGAACTTTCGCGTTCACTCAACTGCTGCTGTAAACTTTCGTAACTTGACTTCGCTACTGTTTCCTGCAATTGGCTTTCGAGATTTTGCTTTTCGGTAGCGAGTTGCTGCTGCAAAGAAGCGATCGAACTTTCGCGTTCACTCAACTGCTGCTGTAAACTTTCGTAACTTTCTTGCAGCGGATTTGGCTTTACACTCACCGAGTCCGATAGAGTTTCTGCCGTTACAGCGTCATTAAGCTCGCTTTCTTCGGCTGTTTCCCCTTGCAAGTCGTGGGCCTCTACCTGCGTTTCTTCACCTTTTTTCCAAGTGACAGTAACTTCCGTCTTGTCCTTAGAAATATCCAGAGCGCCTTGTGCCAAGCGTTCTAGGAGTTCCGACCTTGATATTCCGAGCTTGCGAGCGATCACGTTTAATCGATCGGCACTAGAAGAAGTCAGCGAAAGTCCGACTTTGACTTTGCTGTCTGAATTGGAACTAACTACATTGCGATTTTTTTTGACCATTGGCATTTTCCTCATGCCAACCTACACTTATTAGTATAGTGGCTGAAGCTTGTATTAAAATTAATTCTTGTTACTTACCAATTGTGCCAGCTTGCGTTCCAAATTGAACAAAAAGCCGTGAATGTATTCTTCGATCCATTCCTCGCCGTAGAACCGCTTAAACATTCCCCGGGCCGGTTTTTTTTCGGCAAGATACCGCAGATAGCACAGTTGAGCTTGTCAGATACTATCTAACTTTGCGCCCGATGTCACCGATTCGGCGCGATCGACCAAATCCAAATAAGCCGCCAGATAGTTTTTGAACCGTGCAAAAACCGGAATTTCCACAACTTCGGTTTCCTTGGGGCGATCCCACAGAAACGCTGCGGAGAAAAAATGCTTAGGTTCCTCTGGGAAGTCGCCACCCCAGGGAAGCTGCGGTTGATGAGCTTGAAAAATTTGTTCGATCGGTCCAGTATACTTAGCCTGCTAGTCAGCCTCGCCGCCAAACAGAGGCTGCATATCCAAAGTAATTATAGTCATTTCAAATAAGTATGAGACACTCTTTCTGCACAATAAGCACGAATAACTTCATCAAGAGATGTGCC
>NZ_JAUBQB010000044.1:0-58153 GCF_036701035.1 Microcoleus sp. Pol7_B2
GCACGCTAACTTACTCTCCATTTTTGGAAACAATACCTAATTTACCAGGGTTTGAGCCTTAACTGAACCGTATTGGAAGCGAATCCCCATTAAAATTGCCCGCCACAATACCGCTGGGAGATCCTGCACTCCCCAAGGTCAAGTTAGTAGCAGTTCCAAAATTACCTTGACCTGTTCCCAACAAGATCGACACACTGTCAGAATTTCTGTTAGCTACTGCTAAATCGAGAAGGCCATCTCCGTTAAAGTCCTGGCTAACAATAGCTGTAGGGCTATTTCCTGTTGTCAAGCCAGTAGGTGTTTGTTTAAACGTATTGAGAACGTGGCCGTAAGCTGCGATCGCTTCTGGCCCAAATGCAATGCCAGCTTTGATTGTCCCCGCTGTCACTGCCAATTCCCAGTCGCCGCCGCCTTGTGCACAACCTGTCAGATTCTCAGAAGCAGCAACACTTGCCCCTGTTAGTTGACTCAAACGCTGTACCAATGCTTTGCCTATATTTCCTCGGCCAACATTACAGCCGTAGAGGAGAATTTCGGCATTTGGTGTCAGGGATTGCGCCCATGCTTGGACTGCTGCTACGCAATTACCCGCGCGATATCTCAAATTTTCCCAACTCAATTCAACGTTCCCCAGTTGCACGCAACCGGGTTGCCCGTGGGCAATAATGTGAATTATTGAAAATTGCTCTCCCTGCAAAGCTTCGGCAATTTGTTCTAGGCTGTTGCGGTTTGACTCTAATTGAATTACCTCGGTTTCAGGGATAACGCCGTCGATTAAGATTTGAGGGTCGGGGACGGCAGCATCGATAAATGCGATCGCTTTTGTGGAAAGTGGAGTTAGTGAGTTTAACATGACACACCTGCTAAAATTAAAATAGGATATTAGGATATCCTATGACTGATGTTTTTGTTTAGCAGCTATCAAAAAATCTTTGTTTTTCCCACTTGCGTTATCAAAAATTCATATAAGTTTTGAGAACTTAACCAACTATATAATCATTAATTTTTAACGTATCGATGATGTACGGATGCCACTCAATCTTGTTGCATCCAGACAGATAGTCCTGGACGCACTGCGAGACTCAGAAACCAAGTTTTTTACCGAATCTGAGGGCGAGAATGCGTCTTCTCATACATCAAACCCGGTTTCTCAACTCCGATGCGTCCACGACTAATGGAGATAGTCAGGCGGTCTTTAGTATCTCTGCGGAGAGTCAAACAAGGTTTACAAGCAATCCCTCGCTGGTCGCGCCAGCCGAGGGCGCAAGCGAATCGCGCCCTATTCCTGAGACGATCGCGTAATATCATCGACGACCGATCGCCTATATTTATTTACAAGTG
Organism: Microcoleus sp. Pol7_B2; assembly: GCF_036701035.1. Taxonomy (NCBI): domain Bacteria; kingdom Bacillati; phylum Cyanobacteriota; class Cyanophyceae; order Oscillatoriales; family Microcoleaceae; genus Microcoleus; species Microcoleus sp. Pol7_B2. Next base: position 1,342 of record NZ_JAUBQB010000044.1, read on the forward strand.
CCAGCGGGAAGCTCGCGATCGTTCAAAAGGCGGGTTAAATCTGCAACAGCGTTCCCAGCGTACAAACGTAAAATACATAAAATGTAATACTTACTGGTATTTTACAGAACAATCATGCACAGACGAGTTTTCCAGATTGCTATTGTACTTTTCCTCCAAGTCGTCCTGGTTCTAGGCGGGTGGGCCCAGCCTGCCGCGGCGCTGACTCCTGAACAGCAGCTATTGAGCGAAGCTTGGCGAATTGTCAATCGCTCTTATGTGGACGACAGCTTCAACTCTCAAAACTGGTGGTCGATTCGCCAAAAAGCTGTCAAGGAACCGCTTAACGACAGACAGCAGACTTACACGGCGATTCAGGGGATGCTGGCGAAACTTGACGACCCGTTCACTCGACTGCTGAAACCCGAACAGTACCGCAGCTTGCAGGTCAACACTTCGGGAGAATTGACGGGTGTGGGGCTGCAAATTGCTATCGACCCCCAGACAAATACCCTGACAGTGGTGGCTCCTTTGGCCGGCTCACCGGCGGATAAAGCTGGCATCCAACCCCTCGATCGCATTCTGAAAATTGACGGCACTCCCACCTCAGAATTGAGCCTAGACGAAGCAGCAACTCGAATGCGCGGCCGCATCGGCACTGCCGTTACCTTGACCTTGGGCCGCGAGGGAAGGGACGCTGCTGAGGACATTGAGCTAGTACGCGATCGCATTGCTCTGAATCCGGTTTACGCCGAATTGCAGTCGGGTTCAGAAAATTTGCCGGTGGGCTACATTCGCTTGAGTCAATTCAGCGCTAACGCCACTGAGGAAGTCGCTCACGCGATCGACCGCTTGGAAAAACAAGGAGCCGCCGCCTACATTCTCGACCTGCGGAACAACCCGGGCGGACTGTTGCAAGCAGGAATTGAAATTGCCCGCTTGTGGCTCGATTCCGGGACGATCGTCTACACGGTGAACAGACAAGGAATTCTCGGCAGTTTTGAAGCCTCTGGACAAGCCCTAACTAATGATCCACTGATTGTTTTGGTGAACAAGGGAACTGCCAGTGCTAGCGAAATTTTGGCGGGTGCGCTGCAAGATAACGGCAGAGCTCAACTGGTAGGAGAAAATACTTTTGGCAAAGGGCTGATCCAGTCGCTGTTTGATTTGTCTGACGGTTCCGGGTTGGCCGTGACTGTTGCTAAGTACGAGACACCGAACCATAAAGATATTAACAAGCTGGGGATTGCGCCCGATCGCGTAGTGCCTTTGGAACCTATCGCGCGCGATCAAATCGGCACCGCAGCAGACTTGCAATATCAAGCTGCACTGCAACTACTGAAAGAAAAAACCGTGCTGGCAAAGTCAGTATAACCCGGAGTTTGAAGTTTTGAGATTCCAACAGGTGACAATACGCAGGTCTGTCTGTCTCTGCGTTTCGTTCGCCCGGACAGACAAGAATCATCCTAAAAACTCTTTTACTCAAAAGTGATATCACGTCCGACAGATTCATCTGTCATTGTTCGCTGTGCGAACCAATGACATAAAAGAATGATGCACATCGGACGTGATATCCAAACCCAAAACTGCTGTTCCCTTAAGGTTGGGGGGTTGATTCCTCGGCTTCGGGTACATCGGCTTCTTGCAAAATGACCTGACGCTGCTGCGGGTCAGCTTGGTTGCTTTGCTCTTGCATCACAGTTTTAGCAAGACTAGGGTCAAAGTAGCGGTTAAAGTCCGATCGCGACTGATTTACTCGCCCTTGGGTAAGATTGACTTCAGCTTGGATTTCGTGCAATTTTTCTTGCACCGCCCGGTAGTGAGGCCAAAGCTGAAGCAAAGCAGAAGTGGCACAGACTGAAAGTACCATGTTGACTGCCAACTTGACGCCTGTTTCGGCCGCGAGGGTTTGGTGAGGGTAGGAACGCTGGCGGCTGCTGCTGCGACCTGGAGTAACCCGAGGGGAGTTTTTTACAGGACGCAGTGGGGTAACGGTGGGTTGAATCGCTTGCATAATGTTTTTTCAAATACCTGAGACTGACGTTTTAGAGTTCAACAGAGCAAATTCTGAGCTTAACGCACACTCGCCGCTGTTAGTCAGGGTGCTGACAGCCAAAATTGTTGAGACAAAGGTGACGCCTGAAGACGGAATTTTCCCATAAAAATGCCTGCCCTTGCAGTCTCGTCTTGCTGAACACAAACAATCTACTGCACTGGGGCAGCAATTGTCTGTATCTGTAATGCGAGAGATTTAACTGCTCAGGCAGGCGTTTTGCGGTTCGCAACTGGTGTCTGGAAACTATTTGTACAGTTCAGTTGACAGCCGGAAAGCCAAGATTCCGGGAATCAAAGCAATTACGAGCGCTACGTAGACTTGGGTATCTGTTAAAGACATATTCGCAAAACTCCTTTTCGCGGGGACGAGCTTTCACCAATTTGAGACAAATTGGCGCTTTTGGGAATCATTTGTTACAACTTGCAACAAAAATAGTGGGTCCCGGGAGGAGTGGTATAGTGGCGCAGTGGCGCAGTGGCGGAGTTTTTGAGTGTCGGAGGGGGAGAATTTTTCCTGGTTTCCTGGGACTGCTTCCTTCGGACGTTGTTCGGACGATCGCCTCCCACAGAATTACCGCGTTAGGTTAAGATTTAAATGAAGGTGACACTAATGTTAGACAGAGCGGGTAATTTGCGCTGCGCTCTATCCTTGCCAATTTTAGGTGCACAAAATAGTTAATGCTAGATCAATTTCTCGACGCTTCACCCAATTTTGGAGTTGACGGCTTTTTATTATTGTTGGTTTTGGTGGCTTTGGAGGCTGTACTTTCGGCTGACAACGCGATCGCCCTGGCGTCTATCTCTAAAGGTTTGGAAGATGCCAAGCAACAGCAACAGGCTCTCAACGTTGGTTTGATAATTGCTTTTGTACTGCGGATCGCCCTAATTTTAACGGCTACTTGGGTGATCCAATACTGGCAGTTTGAACTGCTGGGTGCTCTTTACCTGCTGTGGCTTGTTTTCCAACATTTTACTTCAGAGACCGACTCCGAAGGAGAACATCACGGGCCCAGATTTGCGTCTGTGTGGCAAGCAATTCCCATGATTGCTTTTACGGATTTAGCCTTTTCCTTGGATAGCGTTACTACTGCGATCGCTGTTTCTGATAACACTTTTATCGTCGTAACAGGCGCTACTATTGGAATTATTGCTCTGCGATTCATGGCCGGGTTGTTCATCCGCTGGCTGGATGAATTCGTTCACCTAGAAAGTGCTGGTTACATCACAGTTGGGTTCGTGGGAATGCGGTTGTTGGTGAAAGTAATTAATCCAGATTTAGTTCCTCCGCAATGGCTGCTAGTTTCCAGTATCGTCTTGATGTTTGTCTGGGGATTTTCTAAGCGTACTCCTGAGTCAGTGGAGATTGCAAAATCTCTAGAAATGGCTCTGAATCAGCCGGATTCAGAAGTTGCTGTGCGAGAATCACAAGGACAAAAGTCCGAAAATTAACATACTTTCATTTGAATAAAATTAGCTTAAATCTGTCAAACCAACAAGATTGAAGGCTGGTCAAAATGTGCCAAAGCCTTTCATACCGGTGACGTTAGTCCGGGGATGAAAGGCTTTTATTTTTTGGTAATATTGTTTCTTTCACTAGCAGATAGAACTCATTGGAGTACAATTAAGCCTATGGGAAGACCGTTATCAAAATCAGACTCAGCAATGGTTAGACTGGTGGGATAGCGAGGGGAATTGGTGGCTGAGGGGGTTGGCGGCATATTGGCGATCGATCCGGCTCTGATTTAAGCCTTGCTGGTGGCTGTATTTTTTGAGGAGAGGGAAAGAGGGCGAGTGAGGGGAAGAGGTTGCAGGCGATCGCATTTCACCTGTCCGGAAAAAATTTAACCTTCCTGTTGAGTGGCTGCAAGTAACCTTTTCTACATAAGACAACGGTTTTAGATTCTTTTTCGGAGAGGTCTATTAGCAATTAGCAATTAGCTATCGCTTAGGCTTACCGACAAAGAAAGCTAAGGGAGAATTATCACCACAAGATAACCGAACTTTAGAACCAATGGGAAAAACATTTCCTGTGCTTGTAAGTGCATATAACTTTTCGCCTGACGGAGTTTTTAAACAATAACGATTTTCTCTGCCTAAAAATTGGCGATCGCAAATCACAACAGCCGAATTTTCATCTAAGAATAAACTTAAATCTTCCTGCCGGATCATCAATTCTCCTTCAGTAGAAGCATCACAAGGAACCTTTACAAATGAATCTCCTTTAACAGCAAAACAACCTACTTCTGTTTCCCAAAAATCCTGCTTTAGCGATGCAGAAACAAAATTAGCTTGCGTCACAAACTCAGCCACAAATCGAGAGGCTGGTTCTTGATAAACTTCTTCTGGAGTGCCAAACTGTTCTAATTTGCCTTGACGCATCACCGCTACCCAATCTGAAATCGAAAGTGCTTCTTCGCGATCGTGCGTGACAAATACACCAGAGGTTCCCGTTGCTTTGAGAATCTCGCGCACTTCCTGACGCAATCTTAACCGTACTTGTACATCTAAATTACTCAACGGTTCATCTAGTAAAATAATCGCAGGTCTAGGGGCTAAAGCACGGGCCAGGGCCACTCGCTGTTGCTGACCCCCCGATAATTCATGGGGATAACGTTTTTCCAATCCTTCTAATCCCACCAACGCTAATGCTTCTGCGACACCTTTCTGAATATTATGCTTTGACTCTTTTCCTTGATGCGTTAAGCCAAAAGCTACATTTTTCGCGACTGTCAAATGCGGGAAAAGTGCATAGTCTTGAAACACCATACCAATGTCTCGCTGTTCCGGCGGAACTGACATATTAACACTCGCTACAGTTTTTCCTGCTAAAGCGATCGTCCCTGCTTGTAGCTGTTCAAAACCAGCAATTAACCGCAGCAAAGTTGTTTTCCCACAACCCGATGGCCCCAACAACCCCAGTATATCTCCTTGATGTAAGGTCAGGGTGACAGATGCCACCGCAGGTGATGCTGCTTGGGAATACTGTTTTGTTACACCATCTAAATGCAGAATTATCGGTCGAGCCATTATTGCTATAAATAATCAACAACTTACTATTTTACAATAAACCAGTTTAGTGAGAGATTTTGTCAGAAAGACTTGACAAATGTTTACACCTACTGATAAAATAGCAAGCTAGACTTTTTACTAGCGATGAAAAATTCCCAACAATCACTACAACAAACAGGAATCAGGACAATCCAAGGGCGATCGACCTTACGCAGTTTATCCGCTAGTGGGTGGACACTTGCGGTTATCGCTTTAGCATTGCCGATCGCCATACCAGTGATCGGTGTCTTATCCAGTATCTTTGTTGAAGCTAAAGATACATGGCAACATTTAACCGATACAGTTTTAACCCGTTATATAGTCAACTCTTTATTGTTAATGATCGGCGTAGGCTTTGGTGTTGTCGTGATTGGCGTAGGATGTGCGTGGCTAGTAACAATGTGTCGCTTTCGGGCCAGTCGCGTATTTGAATGGACATTACTGTTACCCTTAGCGGCCCCAGCTTATGTTTTAGCTTATACTTATACAGACTTTTTAGAATTTTCAGGTCCAGTTCAAACTGCTTTGCGTTATATTTTTGGCTGGAGTTATGGAGACTATTGGTTTCCTAACGTGCGATCGCTCCCTGGAGCAATCTTAATGCTAATCTTAGTTTTATATCCCTACGTCTACCTATTAACAAGAGTTGCCTTTTTGGAGCAATCCACTTGTACGCTAGAAGCTAGTAGAATACTGGGTTGTAGCCCTTGGCGGAGTTTTATTACAGTTGCCTTACCAATGGCAAGACCAGCAATTATAGCAGGTTTAGCATTGGCTTTGATGGAAACTCTCAACGATTATGGCACTGTTCAGTATTTTGGAGTTGATACATTTACCACAGGTATTTATCGGACTTGGTTTGGCATGGGAGAACGAATTGCAGCCAATCAATTAGCGGCGATGCTATTATTATTTGTTCTGGGTTTAATTTTAGTAGAACGCTGGTCTCGAAGTCGCACTAAATATTATCAAGCTAGCAGCCGGTATCGCCAACTGCAAACTTATCAACTTAAAGGAATTAGGGAAATTCTAGCGGTAATTGCTTGTTTTTTGCCACTGTTTTTTGGTTTTTTATTGCCAGCAGGTCTTTTAGTCAAGTTGACCTTAGCTAATTGGCAACTCACTTTAGATGAACGTTTTTGGATCTTTGCCCGTCATAGTTTAATTTTGGCAACACTGACAGCAATTTTAGCAGTAGTTATTGCCTTGATTATGGCTTATGGCTTACGGTTGTATCCTAATTTAGGAGTGCAGTTTGGAACGAGAGTTGCGGCAATGGGCTATGCTGTACCTGGTTCTGTCATTGCAGTGGGGATTATGGTTCCCATTGGAAATTTTGACAATCTATTTGATAGTTGGATGCGTGAAAACTTCGGAATCTCTACTGGCTTGTTGTTAAGTGGTACGATCGCAGCTTTGGTATTTGCCTATATAGTTCGCTTCCTAGCTGTTTCTTTAAATGCGGTAGAGTCAAGTTTGAGCAAAATTAAGCCTAATTTAGATGATGCGGCGAGAAGTTTGGGTTATAGTCCGATGCAAACTTTAGTTACAGTTCATACACCAATGATGACGGGAGGTTTACTAACTGCCATGATGTTAGTATTCGTTGATGTGATGAAAGAGTTACCTGCTACTATAATTATTAGACCTTTTAATTTTGATACATTGGCTGTGCGAACTTATCAACTTGCCTCAGATGAGCGATTGGCTGAAGCTTCTGGCCCTGCACTCGCAATTGTTTTAGTGGGGATGTTACCGGTTATTTTATTAAGTTGGAAAATTGCGCGATCGCGCAAGTCTTCAACAGAGTTAACGGTTAACAGTTAACCGTTAACCGTTAACATTATCCCTTTACCAATCAAGATGATTAATAAAAATTCACCAATGTTTACCCGCACTACTGGCACAATCTTCTTCTTACTACTTACTGTTTTTGTCACCTTTGGATGTCAAAAACAAGTGGCAGGTCCCCTCGAAACATTACAAAAAACTAAGCAATGTCCAGGATGTGACCTGACTGATACCAAGTTAAGTGACATTGATTTAACAAGCGCTAATCTTAATGGTGCTAAGTTGGAAGGCGCTGTGCTAGAAAAAATCAAACTTAATGAAGCCTTACTCGATAGCGTCAATCTCAAAGGTGCAAATTTAAAAGGTGCTTCTCTGGAAAAAGCAGGTTTATTTTCTGCGGATCTCACAAATGCTGATTTGAGTAATGCAAATCTCAAGGGGGCTTTTTTGCGAGGGGCAAAACTGAATAATGCCAATCTCAGTAATGCCGATTTAAGTGAAACTGACTTAAATAGTGCTGATTTGACTGGGGCAAACCTGAAAGGGGCAAATCTGAAAGGTGCTATAATGCCGGATGGTAAAATTAAAAATTAAAGTTGATGGGATTCGGCGGTTGAAACCGCCGAATCACAAAGAGTAGCTTTTTGTTCAAAAAGCCTCTATTTCCATCCTGCCCGATCGGCAATCTTTAAAGCTTCGGGGTTATTTTTCCCAAACACATCAGGGTTGAGAGGGTCAGATTTGAATGTACCAAAACTGGCAACCGTAGGATCGATCGCCACATTTGAAATCACAGGGTATTCGTAATTACCCCTAGCAAAAATTTGTTGCGCTTCGCGACTGGCTAAGTGTTCCAAGAATTTGATCGCGCCTGCTTTGTTACGCGAGGTTTTGACTACACCGGCACCACAAATATTGACATGAGTACCTCGATCGCGCTGGTTCGGGAAAAATACACCTACTTTCGCCGCGATCGCTTGTTCTGCTGGATCTTTCGATTTCATTAAGCGAGCTACATAATAGGTATTAACAATGGCAATATCGCCTACCCCATCAGCAACCGCCTTGATTTGCGCTGTATCATTTCCCTCTGGAGGACGCGCAAAATTAGCCACCAATCCTCGCGCCCAAGCTTCTGTTTTTTGAGCTCCATGAGCCGCTAACATAGCCCCAACCAGAGACTGATTATAGATATTAGTGGACGATCGCACTAAAACTTTGCCTTTCCACCGAGGTTCTGTCAGCGCCTCATAGGTTGACAACAGGGAAGGGTTCACCTTGCTTTTGTTATAAACAATCACCCGTGCCCGACGCGATAGACCAAACCAGAAACCTTGAGGATCTCGCAAACTTGCTGGAATTGCCGATGTCAGCACTTGTGAAGACACAGGTTGCAGAATACCTGCTTGTTTTGCCCGCCACAAACGGCCACCATCCACCGTGATGAAAACATCAGCAGGGCTATTTGCACCTTCACTTTTGATCCGTTCAATTAGTTGGTCAGCCTCCGCTTCAACGAGGTTAACCTTGAGCCCAGTTTTTTTGGTGAAGCTTTGGTACAACTCATTATCAGTGTCGTAGTGACGTGCTGAATAAAGGTTGAGAGTGCCGGTTTGGGCTGCGACAGGGGCTTTTTTGCTTAGTTCCCCCACTGCCACGACAGCCATTGCTGTACCGCTGGCAAGAAAAATACGCCGAGAAATGCTCATTGTTCTATAATAATAGATTTTTTCATCTGGTAATTGACACGATGGTGTATCTACAGCCATCTATAGTCATTGCTTTACTATATTAATGCAAGTAATTCTTATTTGATGATCGAGAGCGTAACTATTTTAGGGGTGACGCACCCGTGGTCAGAAATCCCGTCTCGACTTCGCTCAACAGGCAATTTTTTTTACGAAAAGACTGTGGGGTAGCCCGCAGATTAGGTAAAAAATTGGCATTGCACAATTTGAGGATGATTGTAGGGTGTCCCGCCTGCTGTAAAAATACACGGCTTCGGGCTGATGGGGCCATCCACAAAAAAAATCAAAATCATGCTGTTATTACGCAACGCCAAAAAATTTGCTTATGAAGGTCTTGATGCGTCCAGGACTGTATTTATGACAAAGATTTTTGCTGAATAGGTATCACAACTTGTTTGCAATAGACATCTCCAAAAACTCCCAAGCCCTATCCCCCGTATGTTTCTGACTGTCTGCCCTTTGATGGCAGACAGTGCTTTAAAAAAAATACTAATTGCGAGCGACAACAACTTCCAGAGGTTTTATTAGATTTGGCCCACAAGATAAATGTAAAAAGATTCCTTAAACCATCTCGCGCTCCCAAAAACAAAGCAAGAGCCACCTCATGGCGATTCTCGTCACCGCCATGTATCAACTGTCAGACTTCGCGACCAGGCTCAACAGCCACCAAGAAGCGGGCTAGCAGTGCGAACCCTACATTTAATAAGGTGCACACTGGATACCCTAAGGATTATTTGTGTCGAATTAGCTCGTAAATTTCCACATAGTCTTTAGCTGGATATTTCCACGAATTGTCACAATTCATGCCTTGAAGCATGAGTTTTTCAAATTCATCATGATAGTCATACCACAATCCGATCGCCCGATCGAGCGCCGACTCCAAAGCGGCGTAGTCGGTTTGGTAAAACACGTAACCGTTGCGTTCTTCCGGGAGGTGGCGGGTGTCGTAATCTCGATCGAACACAGTATTCACCAAACCGCCAACTCCCCGCACCACAGGAACAGTACCGTACCTCAACCCGATCATCTGAGTCAGCCCGCAGGGTTCGTAATTACTGGGAACCACAATCATATCCCCACCGGCGTAAATTAAGTGCGACAGTTCCTCATTAAAACCTAGTTCTAAATGGCAGTCTGGATTGTCATTTAAAAACTGTCTTTCGTGCTGGAAATGCGCGTTAATTCCCGCTTCCGTCGCGGAACCCAAAAGCACGAATTGCGCTCCCTTACTCAGAGAGTAATAAATTGCATGGTGGACGAGATGAACGCCTTTTTGGTCGTCCAAACGACCGATAAAGGTAATAATAGGCTTGTCAGCATCGCGCAGTAACAGCCGATCGCGCAAAGCTTTTTTAGTTTTGGCTTTTCCTGCCAAATCATCCTTAGTGTAGTGGTGCGGAATATAGCGATCGCTTTCGGGATTCCACACATCATAATCAATGCCGTTGAGCACCCCGCGAAACTTCTCTTGATACAAGTGCAATGTGTGACCCAAACCGTAGCCAAACTCGCCGAGGTGAGCTTCCCAAGCGTGGTGTGGCGAAACCGTGGTGACAAAGTTTGAGTAAACAATACCACCTTTCATAAAGTTGATAGCAAAAGGGTTAAAGTTATCTCGGAGGCGATCGTAATCAAAATAATAATCCGGTCTGTGCAAACCCGTTGCTTGCAAAATATCGCTACCTCCCATGCCTTGATGCTTGAAATTGTGAATGGTATAGCAGACTCGCTGATATTCCATCCAATTGTATTTGTATATTTCAAACAGCAGGACTGGAACCAAACCAGTTTGCCAATCGTGACAGTGAATCACATCGGGACGCTTGTTGCTTCTGAGCAAAAATTCCAACGCGGCTTTGCTGAAAAATGCAAACCGCATATTGTCGTCATTGCAGCCGTAATAACAGCCGCGATTGAAAAAGTTATCTTGAGAGCGAGGTTCGATGAAAAAACACAACTGCCCGTGCACCCAGCCGCACAAGACATCACATAAGATTTCGCCGCCGTACCAGGGCACAGCCAGATCCCGGTAGGCTTCGTGAAGTCCCCAAATGTGGTCGTACCTCATGCAGTCGTACTTCGGTAGAATAATCTCGACGCAGTGGCCGGAATTCTGCAACTCCCGGCTCAAGCCGTAAACTACGTCGCCCAAACCTCCTGCTTTGATAACGGGGGCGCACTCCGAGGCAATTTGTACTATGTACATTTTTTTTTCTCGCTCCTGGATGAATCAAAAAAATATTTTCTTAACTTGACAAAGTATATGAGTTCTCGGCAAATAAGCAAGTCGGCCATTGGGAATACAGGGAAATACGCACAGGTAGGGGATGTTAGGGCAGATTCGGGCGATCGGTGATACCGTTTCGGCTCAGATCTGAATTATTTAAACCGCAGACGAGGCAGAGAACGCATCCGTGGGTTCAATATCAAATCGATTTAATACCCCATTTGCTGGCATTTGTCAACTAAATATTTTAAAAATTTTTGCCTAATTTGCGCGAAATTTTCTCGCACGATGCTGATAACTGATTGGCACAGAGCACCTGTTCGGCTGCCAAACATCCACAGGACTTACGCATTCAAGGGAGGTGTTGCAAGGGTTTGAGATTCTTCATTTCACTTGCCAATGACACAATTACCTTGAAATGCGTCCAGGACTAATCAAATCAGGGATTCTATCTTGGAATTTAAACCAGCAAATGCCGTGTCCAGCATTCATCCAGAGACTCTTAAGGAGGCGCTCGCCGATGCCCGACACCAACGGTAAGGAAAACAATTTAAACCAACAACTGCAACAGCTAGTTGCTGAAGCCTGTTCGCATCCGCCCAAAAGCTTGATGCGGCGGGAAAAACTCAGCGAGATAGTGAGGCTGATTGTAAAATCCGGCAAACTTTGGCAAGAAGACACGCCTCATTACAACGATGCTTTACAGCAAACTTGGGTGTATTTTTGTCGCAATGTTTGCGAAGCGAACACCGCAAACAAACCTTACGATCGCAATCTGGGCAGCGTCATTACTTGGCTGGACAAATATCTCAAGATGCGGCTGAAAGACTTCACTATCGAACGAACGCAGGAAAAAGTTAGACGTGATTTACCGTTGATGTCAGAAGACTCAGCAGAAATTAACCTGATCAATAATATCGAAAACCCGCCGACTTATTCTGATAGTCCGCTAGCCATCCTAGAAGAGACAAAAAAATGGGTGCGGGCAGATCCGGAGGGGGAATTAAGAAGCGTTCACCTTAAAGAACGCCCCGATGTCACTTGCCAAATCTTAATTCTGAGGCGTCTTCCCCCGGAGACTCCCTGGAAAAACATTGCTCTTGAATTTAACTTGCCACCGTCAACCGCCCCCAATTTTTATAAAAGAGAATGTCTGCCCCGCTTGCGAAATTTTGCCAAAAATCAAGGATATCTGGAATAAAGGCAGGACAAATCCTGTCCTAAAAAAAATCTGTCAAACAGGAAAACCGTGATGAATAACAGCACCGAAAATATCAGAGAAAAATCTATTACCCTGCCCATTACAGCCGCCGCCTTGCGGGTGGCACAGAAGTTTTCAAATCTTGACGGAGTGACATCCCCGGAAAAAAAAGAGCAAGTTTATTTCAACACTTTAGCTGTATGTGCAGTGAAAGATTACATGGAAATGATGGACATTGCCACCGACTTGAATGCCAGCGACAGTTGGAACGCGGCCATGCGCCTTTACACCGATGCAGCAGACTTGAAATTAACTCAACTAGGTCATTTGGAATGCCGACCTCTGAAGTCGGGCAAGTTTTGTTACATTCCGCTGGAAATACCGGACGATCGCATTGGTTTAGTAGCAGTTGAAATCGATATAAAGCGACAACAAGCTACTTTGTTGGGATTTATGAAAACTGCAAACGCTGGCGATTTAGCTATTGATAAATTGCAAAGTTTCGACAAACTTCTTCAACATTTGGATTGTCTAGAACGCCGCCAAAAAACAGTAAAAGTGCACCAGTGGCTGCACAATATTTTTGAGGCTGGTTGGCAGTCTATAGAAGATATTTTAGTGCCAAAAGAACCTCATTTAGTTTTTCGTTACAGCAGCGCAGTCGTGCGGGGCAAGATAATCCATCTGACCGCAGATACCTCGGAAAAAGCATCCGCAACCATCGATGCTTTTCAAGAAAAACCTAATTTCTGGAGGGGTGTAATAGAACCAGCCCCAGCGGTAGCTTTGCTGGTGGCGATCGAACCAACAACCGATACTGAAACTAATATTAAAGTACAGGTGCATCCCGCCGGCGGGGCAGACAGTTTGCCGCTCAATCTGACTCTGACAGTCACCGACGGCGAGGGAAAAACAGTCATGGAAGCTTGCGCCGGCAGCGGTAACGGCTACATGACTCTAGAATTTGCCGCCGATCGCGGAGAATGTTTCAGCGTTGTGGTAAAACTGAAAGAACTCTGTTTTGCAGAGAATTTTGCCGCCTAAAGCGGCTCGCTTGCCATAAGTTGTTCAGCATGGAAATTGAACCTTTCGGGCGGGCAGAATGCCCAGCCCACAAGAATTTAATCGCGCCGTGACTGTAAAATTTAGATGCGCCTGAGCTTATCAGTTGTTAGCCATGCCGAAATTAGTTGTTTTGAAGCTAGATGATAACTTGATAAAAGGGGTGCGAGTTTCTCTGGAAATCGGCGCGGAAGGAGCTCGCCCCGCAGTGGAAATCCAAGCCTTCCTGCCTCCGAAACCAGAAATAGCGGAACACTACGATCGCTGGCAGTCAACCTACCGCAGTTTGGGAGATTTTCGCATTAAGCCGATCGAAATTAGCATTATGGGCTCTCGTGCACAACAGTTGTCCAAATGCCGCTTGTTGCGGGAACAGTTAAGCCAGCAAATCAATAGCTGGCTCAACTCCGAACCGTTTCGCAAACTCAAAGAAACATTGCTCGAACAATTAATGCCGTCGGACACGATTCGATTTTTAATCAAAACTGACGACATCGATTTGCGGCGGCTGCCTTGGTACTGTTGGGATATTTTTGAGCGCTACCCGAAAGCCGAAATTGCTTTGAGCCCCGCAACTTATAAAAAACCGGCTATAGCCAACATAAATCCGGCTCAAGGCAGCGTAAAAATTTTAGCAATTTTGGGCAACAGTCAAAAAATTGATATTGAGCAAGATCGAATTATACTTGCAGGATTGCCCTCAGCAGAAGTTACTTTTTTAGTAGAACCAAGTCGCCGCCAAATCGGCGATCAGCTTTGGGAAAAAAGCTGGGATATCTTATTTTTTGCAGGACACAGTTCTACCCACAGCGACGGCCGCTCGGGTCAATTTTATATTAATCAAACTGAGAGTTTAACAGTAGAAGAACTGAAACACGGTTTCAAGCTAGCGGTTAGCAGCGGCTTGCAGTTAGCCATTTTGAATTCCTGCGATGGATTGGGAATAGCGCGACAGCTTGAAGATTTGGGCATCCCGCAAACGATCGTAATGCGGGAACCGGTGTGCGATCGAGCTGCCCAAGATTTTTTAAAGTATTTTATCCAAGCTTTTTGCACCGGGGAATCTTTGTATGTGGCAGTGCGTCTCGCGAGGCAAAGATTGGCAGAATTAGAGTCAGAAATTCCTGGCGCGGATTGGCTGCCGATAATTTGTCAAAATCCGGCATCCCAGCCGCCAACTTGGCAAGAGTTGCTGCACAAAGCTGAGCGGGAAACTGTCAGCAATCCGCCATCTTTATCTCGGCTGCGCCGCTTTCAGATCGGGCTGTTGGCGATCGCAACTGCTGCTGTTTCTGTCATGGGAGCGCGATCGCTGGGCTTGCTCCAGATATGGGAATTACAAGCTTTTGACCAACTGATGTGGCTGCGCCCTGCAGAAAGCTCAGACTCGCGTTTGCTGGTGGTGGAAGCCACGGAAATGGATATCAACAAATACGGCTTTCCACTGCCGGATGCGACGATCGCAAAAGCAGTGGGAAAATTGGCACAGTATGGGGCGCAAACGATCGCCCTAGATATCTTCCGCGATCGCCCTTTACAACCCGGTTATGCAGCATTAGCCGCTCGCTTTCAGGGCGATCGAAATTTAATTGGTTTGTGCAGCGTCAAAGAAACCGGCAAACCCAACAAATACGGAATCAAACCGCCGCCCGCACTGCCAAAAGAGCGCCTCGGGTTCAGCGATGTGGTGGCAGATGCCGATGGCATTCTCCGCCGCCACTTGCTGTTTATGCAGCCGCACAGCAGCGATCCTTGTACTACAGAGCACTCTTTGAGCGCGAGGGCTGCCCTCCATTACCTAGCAGCAAAAGGCATCCAACCGGAATCTCTTCACAGAGATAAGATAAGGCTGGGCAATGCAGTTTTTGCACCGATTCACGGCCGTACAGGCGCTTATCAAAACTTGGACGATCGCGGTTTTCAAATGATGCTCAATTACCGAGCGCCTCGAAATTTTGTTCGCCGAGTCATGCTGACCGAACTGTTAGAACAAAAAGTCAATCCCAATTTGATAAAAGACCGAATTATCTTTATTGGCGTGACGGCGCCGATTTCCAATCCAGATTATTTTTTGACGCCTTACAGTGCGGGAGAATCGCCTTCCCAGAAAATGCCGGGGGTATTAATTCAAGCGCAAATGTCGAGTCAAATTATCAGCGCTGTTTTGGATCGGCGCCCGCTGCTGCAAATTGCACCTGAATGGGCCCAAATGGTGTGGATTGTGGGTTGGGCAGCAGTTGGTAGCGCGATCGCGATTGTCAGCCGACGCAGGCTGCACGTGGTGTCAGGGGCGATCGCATCTGCGGGGATTTTGTGCGGGGTTTGCTGGTTTTTGCTAATCGGGGGCTGGTGGGTGCCTTTGGTACCCTCAGCTTTGGCAATGGTAGAAGCGGGTTTAATTGCGATCGTTTTTACTTTTCGCCCGAAATGACAATAGGAATTGGCAATCGTTAGATGACATCCCCAACAAATAATCTCAAGCCATTAGAGAGATGTAGAGGTGGAGCATTTGGGCGACAATTCATGTTTCCCACCTTTGATTTTATGCCCAAATGCTTCACCCTCCCCCGGCTATTCACTTAGAAACTAAGTAGGTAGGCAAGATTAAACCGAATAATATAACACTATGTAAACAGGTTTAAGTTAGCCAGTAGAGAGCATTTGGAGACTTTGCCCTCGTTTACATAGGGGCGTTTTTTGGCGCCGACTTACTTAGAAGAGATTTTGGTGAAAAACCCTGTTTCTGCGTAAGTCCGCAACCTTGAGAAATCGAGTCGATCGCGAAGGAGCATCTCATATTTGTAAAAACACTTCTTCTGGCTCCTTCCTTCTTCCTCTTTCCTCCTAGATCCTGGCTCCTGGCTCCCAACTCCAATTTCTAGCTTGGTGGCAAAAGTGAGATGCTCCCGATCGCGATCGGCTATTTTTGGTTATTTTGCTGGTGCAGATAGTTGTTAATCGCTTTAGCGATTTTTGCTTGCTGGTATGGGTTCATCGTGCGGGGTAGGGAGATGCGAGAGCCTCCACAAACTAACAGTCTAACTTCGTACCAAATGTCACGATCCCGATCTTTTGTTCGATCGACTTCCACGCCATAAATATCGCACAGAGAGTATTCCATTACTTTACGTGCCAACAAACCCCGCTGTTTAACAGTCAAGGTGTTTAAAGTTTCATCGAAGCTGTAAGTTTCATTATTTCTCAAGACGATCGCTGCGATTCCTGCGAGCAAAAATATTCCTCCTGTCCATCCCAACCAGCGATCGTCTTGGCTTAAGCGCAGCAAGCGATCTTTGGCATTTTTAACATAAAAATTGATGTCAGAAGCCACAGCGTCTTGGGTTCCCCAATTAGTGGAGTTAGCAGTGAAAGGAACATTGCCAACAGAAGTCAAAAGTACAACTCTGGTTTTATAGCCGCATCTTTCAACTTTAGCTCCCTGCAAAGAAGCAAGCTCAATTTCTTTGATGTTCGACCCCAGTAAATTCGATCGCACAATCTGGCAATTTCCTTGTTTTGCCTGCAATCGCTGGCAGCTAAGGGTTGCTGCATGATAGTCAAAAGTCAGCGATATCAGTCCAACTGCCATTAATAAACAACTAGGGAGCCAAAAATCAAATATGCTTTGAGTCTGAATTATTAATTCACTTGCTGTTTGCTGGATTATTTTCATTGATCTCACCCTTTTATTCCAAAAATGAGGCTAAGTAGGTAGGCGCTGTAAAACACAATTATGTAAACGGCTGCCAAGTATTCAAATGCCCTAAGCGTGGCTAAGTTAGCCCTGTTTACATACAGTTACATAGCTGTGTTTAATCCCGCTTACCTACTTACCTTGTTATTGCGATCGAGCGGAGCGAAAGTGTAACCGTATCCCTGAGTAGTTTGAATAAAATTCGGAGCAGCCGAATCGACTTTAGCCAGTTTCCTGCGAATCAGACGGATATACACGTCCACCACTTGCTCGTCTCGTGCGTCATTGCATTTCCATCCCCAAACTTTTTCGATTAGCTGTTGGCGGCTCCAAGCTTTACCTGGGTAAGTTGCCAAAAAATACAAGAGTTGAAATTCTAAGGCCGTCAGAGCTAAAGTTTTCTCTTTCAATCTCACCTCCCTACTCATTAAATTTATCGCTAGTTCACAGAAGACAAGATTGCGCGGACTGACGGTTTTCATCTCCCTCAACAAGATTTCTATTTTAAGTGCCAAGTCCTCAAGACTGAACGGTTGGCTGATAAAATCATCAACACCTGCTTTTATGATTTTAATTCGAGCTTCTTCGCCTGTAACGCTGCGGAAAATCACGAGTAAAAAAACATTCTTCCGTTTCTGCATTTCTTCGCAAAGTTTAACGCCGATATTATCGGGCAAATTCCCATCCAAGATTACGAGGACTGGGTTGAATTCCTCAAAGATTTCTAAAGCTGTTTTTCCGTCTGCTGCAGATTGTACTTGATATGTCTCATTCTGATAGCCGTCGATGAAATTACGGACGGGGGCGTCATTCTCTACAACCAGAAGTTTGGAATTTTGCTCAGTAGATATCGTCATAATTTTTGGCTCTCTTGTTAATGGTTCACACTTTAGAAAATCGAGTAAGTATGCTGTCTTTTGATTAGCTCCTCGATTCTCTATAAGGCGTGTTTTCTTTACTCGTAGATGCCCCCTTAGCTTGCCCCCTACTCAACCCCTACTCCCTTTAAAAAGGGGATTATAGGTGGGACAATAGCGAATTAACTGGTTCGCGCGCTCTACCTAGGAACCAGTCATAATTATGATGATTGTTTAATTACCAACTGCCCTGTCCCTGCGAGCGATCGGAGCGAAAGTGTAACCGTATCCCCGAACAGTTTGAATAAAATTCGGAACAGCGGCATCAACTTTAGCCATTTTCCGGCGAATTTGGCCGATATGCACGTCCACCACTCGCTCTTGTGAGCCATAATTGGATTTCCACCCCCAAACTTTTTCGATTAGCTGTTGGCGGCTGCAAGCTTTACCTGAATGAGTTGCCAAAAAACACAATATTTCAAATTCTAAGGCTGTCAGCGTTAGAATTTGCTCCTTGAATCTCACTTCCCTACTCACTAAATTGATCGCTAATTGACCGAAGACAAGGTTAGGCGGGTTGACGGATCTCGACCGCCTCAACAAGACTTCTACTCTAACTGCCAATTCTTCAAGAGAGAACGGTTTGCACATAAAATCATCGGCACCTGCTTTCAGGATTTTAATTCGATCTTCTTGGGAGGTGCGGCTGCTGAGAATTGCGACTAAAACATTAGTGCGCTTCTGCATTTCCTGGCAAAGTTTATAGCCAGTAGTATCGGGCAAGTTCCAATCCAAAATGACAAGGACTGGGTTAAATTCTTCAAAAATTTCGAGAGCAGTTTGGCCGTCGGCGGCAAATTGTACTTGATATGTTTGATTCAGAAAGCGGTAGATGAGAGTGCGGATAGGGTCGTCATCCTCTACAACCAGAATTTTGGCTTTTCCATCGGCAGATATTGTCATAATCTTTGACTTTATTGTTAAGGGTGCAAAGTTAGGAAAGCGAGCAAGTGTATGAAAACAGTCTTTATTGTTTAGTCCGCTAGGAGTGGACTAAAGTTTGTGCAGTAGGGGCAATCCCCCCGTGGTTGCCGGGATTTCAATTGCAAGCGTGACTTTTTTGAAGAAATTAAATCGACACATGACTTATCGCTCCTGGCGCGATCGAGTTTATGTGGAGCTTTCAGCGAAAAAACTAATTTTTTCGCTGTTTTGGCAATTTTTTACAAAATTTAATCAATTATGTTTCGCCGATCAGTGTGAAAGCCGCCCAATCTCTGGGATTTGGATGCTGCTGCATTGTCTCCAGCATGGCGTTTCGCAAGGCTTGAGCTTTGTTGCCCGTTCGATCGAGATTTTGATAAAATTTCACCATCAAATCGGCTGTAGGAGCATCCGGCACCGCCCACAAAGACACGATCGCACTGGATGTACCAGCCGAAATTAAAGCGCGAGACAAACCGATAACGCCGTCGCCGGTTATCCGCCCCATGCCGGTATGGCACGCGCTCAAAACTACCAAATCCGCATTGAGGTGCAGGTTCAAAATTTCCTCAGCAGTCAGCAAACCGCTATCAGTGCGATCGGGTGCAAGGGCGATCGCGCTGCCGAGCCCGCGAATGTTATCGAGCAATCCGTGGGTGGCAAAATGGACGATGCGGGCGTTTGGCAAGCGCTGAAGTACAGCAGCTTTGGTAGCGGATTTGCCAGTCAGGGCTTGAGTTTGGAACAATTGGGCGATCGCGTTAGCTTCGGTTTCTGAATGCGGCAAAGCAGATAACCGCTGCGGGGGTTTTCCCGTTACCAGAGCTATTTCGGGCATAGTCGGATTTCCTACTATTAGAATGTCCCAAGCTAAATCGGAAATCTCTTGCCGTTTTTGGCGGGTTAATTCCAGAATTTGAATCGAAGGAGCAGTCAGAATAGTATGTTTTTCAATTAAGAATTTCCCCGCACCATCTTGCAAGGCCGGAAAGGGAACGAAAAACAGTTCACCTTGAGGAATAAAGATAATCCGGGCTTCTGGATCGGCTGGCAACAAATCGGCAATCGGTTCGATTAACAGTTGATGGAGTTTTTGCAAGCGCGGGTGATTGGTGAGGCTCGATTTCACTTTGGTTCTGACATCAATTGCAGGTCTGGGAATAGTCAATCCTGCCGGAAAAGAAGGTTGCCAGAGGGACAGAATGCCGTGAGTTTCATCAACAGATATTACTTGCCAAGGTTCCCAATTAGGGGCATCGTCGTGGAGTTTAACTAAATCGCCTGGGTCAATTTTTATAGTTGGATTGAAGTCGCGATCCCTGATGCCAAGAGACTCGCGAGAGTCGGAAACCAAGTCTTTGAGCGGAGTATGTTGATAGTTGAGGTCAACTTGGCGAAATGCAATTTCACCCGTCGGCTGAATTACCCAGATAAAAAGTTCTTCTAAAAAAGAAATCGAATATTCCACAAAAGTTGCATTTTGTGCATTGGCAATTTCTTTAATTCGATAGATGTTAGGCGGTTTAATATCGGGTGTCTCATCTAACTTCGCAGATAACCGAGCACCCAGTAACTCCACAAAAGCCCGCGCCCGCCCCCGCTCCGAAATTTCCAGCGCCTGTTCTGTTTTTGACTGGGCGATCAGGGCTTTTTCCAAATGGCGGTACGTTGCTGCTTGGGTTTCAAAAATAGATACTTTAAAGTTATCATTTTTGCCCAATCTTCCTCGAAGCGATTCCCAAATTTGAATCGCCTTGCGGAGGAATGTTTCAGCTTCTGCAAACTGTCCAGAGTCAAAGAAAGCCAGTCCTAAATTGTTGAGAGTTGCCCCTTCTGACGCCCTTTCGCCGATCGATCGCGCGATTTCTAAACTCTGCTGGCTGTATTCGATCGCCCGTTGGCACTGCCCCAAACAGCGGTAAGCATTGCCAAGATTTCGCCAGGAAGTCGCTTGCCCAGAGCGATCGCCGATTTCCTGCTGAATATCTAAGGATTTCTGGTAGTATTCGATCGCCCGCAAGTTATTCCCCAAATCACTGCAAGCATTGCCCAGAGTCATTAAAGAATTCGCTTCCCCATAGCGGTTGTCGATTTTCTGGGCAAGATTCAAAGACTCTTGAGAGTATTCCATCGCCCGTTGATACTGCCCCAGGGAAACGTATGTACGGCCCAAAGCGTTCAAGGAGTTCACTTCTCTATGCTTAGAGTTGATTTTTCGCGCCATATCTAGGGACTGCTGGTGGCACTCAATTGCTTGCAAGTATTCTCCCAGAGAATGATATGCACTCCCCAAATCGCGCCAGGAACTAGCTTCTCCGTGACGGTTGTGGGTTTCTCGCTCAATATTTAGCGACTGTTGGTAACAGTCAATTGCTTGCAAGTATTCCCCCAGGGCATCGTAAATATTTCCCAAAGCGTTTAGGGAAGCAGCTTCCCCACGGCAGTTGCCGATGTCTCGCTGAATGTTTAGCGACTGCTGGTAACAGTCAATTGCTTGCGAGTATTCCCCCAGCAAACTGTAAATTTCGCCTAGATTGTTCAGAGAGTTCGCTTCTCCGTAGCGGTTGCCGGTGTCTCTATGAATATTTAGCGACTGCTGATAGTATTCGATCGCCTGCGAGTATCTTTCCAGGGAATTATTAGCACTGTCCCAGAAGGAATCTTTCTCGTGGGGCTGTCTTGCTGCTCTTTTCATCATTCGATCGGGAACAACAATTTTATTATTAATAGGAGACTGAATTGCTCGATATATCGACTGCACCTCGGCTGCCAACAGCACCCTTTTGTATAGCCGAATATCTGCAATATTGCCCCGAAAAATACCGCCAAAATCATCCGATCGCCTGCCAATAGTTAGGAGCATATTATTGCTGAGAGAACCTTGTTGGTCTATTGGTCTGAACCGCCAACCTAGTTCCTTGCCATCGACATACCCGCGCCCGCCATTCATACGATCGCGATCGACTGTTACTGCAACATGATGCCATCGCTCGTCGCTAACAACAGGGAAAGTATCAATTTTTTCATGATAGTCGCCACCACAGTTTAGCCAATTTTTTGCATCCGCTATTTGCAGGTTAATTTTGCCTTTATAAATAAACAAAGACCAGCCTTGCCTGGGGCCGGAATTTTCAACTCGCTTCTCGATAATTTTAGCAATTCCGGCATCTCCCGTGCGAATCCAGGCACAAATAGAAAAGTCTTCCGTGCCGATATCCAGTAAAGGAGTTACTGGAAAAGTAACGTAACCTCCTGTCAGCAACAAACTTTCCGGCGGCCCGTTTTGTGATGGTTCAACAGCACAGGAAACGCTGTCAATTAGGTTCGCCGGAGGGAGCTCGGGGCGATCGCTCGCCAAGTTGCCTGCTTCATCAAATGACCAACGGGCGATCGGCTCTGTATTGAAAGTATTGTAGACGCTTAATATCGGGTATTTCATCGCTTAGTTGACTTCTTTTTTGTGGAACAGGCATCTTGCCTGTTCCTGATGGGCGGGCTAATAAAAGGCTCACAAAAAAACTTACTCTTTGTGGAACAGGCATCTTGCCTGTTAAAGTGGTGAAACTATCCCGTGCAAGCGGACAAACGGATGCTGCAATAAAGCCTCCCAGTCAGCATCCAAAGTCGCCAGAGAAGATATTTTCTCAAATCCAGATAGCTCTGCTAGCGCTTCATACCGCAAGTCATTTTCAGCATAAATTAGCAGCCTCTCCTCTAAAGAAGTAGCTGCCTGTAATTGGCTCAACAGTTTGCCGCGCAGTGCAACTAATTCTGTGAGAGTTTCGTACCACAAACCGTGTTTAGCAAGCAGAAAAACGCGCTCCCTTAGAGATGCTGTTTCTAGCTGATCCAAAATTTCTGGTTTCATTGCCACCCGCTCAACCCACCCGTGGCGGGAGATATTCCCGCACAAAAAGCACCATTGATACTTCTTGCCAGTTTCCAGAGGAGGTGAAGTGGGCGGCAAGGAAAAACTCGCAATTCCCGCTGCTTTTTCTAGCTGAAAAACAGTTCGGAAAACTACCTCTTGCTGTTCGTCCCGCAGCACAAACTCAAAGGGAATATCATCGGGCAATGAAGCCGGCAAGTACAGCCAAAAAGTCGGATGTGCGATCGCTGTCAACCCTATATTTGTAGCGGGAATCAAAGCTAAAAAGTTGTGAGGATCGCGACTGCCTGCGTCTTTGCGATCGCCCGGTGCGCCGCGCGCGGGCGGATCGTAGGCGAGTACCTGTGGCAGCAAATTCGGTTCCCCCGATGATGAATCAGCGAGCATCGCTGCCAATCCAGGTTGAACCATTGTTAAAGCAACAAGCACATTAAGCGTTGCCTGCTGTAGGAGCAGTTTTGTTACATTCATAAAATATCCGCCAAGTAGAGGTGTAAAATCTCAGTTCGATCCAACTGCACCCTGAAAATAATCTTGCCAGATTTTTTATGCTAGCGTCTATAGTTTCGCGTAATTTTTTTAGTATATTTGCCCAATAAAATTCCGCGATCCCTGCTCCAGCAACCTCTACTTTAAAAATGAAACAACTCAACCTAAACCCATAGCATCATTTTCACATACTAATAATTTACCTTTCCCCTGATAATACCAAACATAACCCTCTCCACCCCCTTTCCCAAAATGACCTAATTTTCGATAATCTTCTTCAATCCCCTTGGTATATCCTTTAACCAAATCGCAATCAGCTATCAAAGTTTCACCTTGTTTGAGTTCGACAATCTTACCCGGCGAATTTGTAGCTGCTACAACAGTAGCTTTTTGCTCGCGCAAAGCTGTAACAGCAATCCTCCACCTACCGTCATTAGAAGCAGCCACTTGTCGGAATTTCAGTTTTTTAGCACCGATAACTACATTGTCCGAACAAAATTGAAATATACCGTCATCAAACTCCCACTGCTCCGCATCCGAAAGCTCGATCTGCGTATAATGCAGGAAATGGCCTTTTTGTCTCGGTTCCAATTTCACCGTACCAGTCCCTTGATATACGGGAGCGTTGTAGTCCATTTCCGTTGTCAAAGATACCCACATATCCTTCAAACGGTTATCCGTTTTATAAACACCGGAAGTCAATTTCCCCATACACCAATGCAGCGCACCTTTTTGAATTATCACTCCCGAATTGTTCAAGTTAATTTCCGCTTGCTGAACGAGGGGAATATTCTTAGTGGGATGGTAAAACTTATTGGTTTCAGGATTGATGTTATTTTGGATGTACCACAAATCCGTCGGTTCCAAAACCTTGATTTCGTATTTCATAATTTACCTCGCCTATTTACGTGAAATGTGTTAAACATTTGACCCGTGATTTGGAGATTCCGCGCTCCCGGACTTATCCTGTGAAATTTATCTTTTGCAGACTTCCTCTGCTACTGTTAAAGTATCTAGCTATCTTAGCAATAGCAGACAGCGCCCCTCCACAATTGTTGAGAAAAATTTATGCCTGCGATCGCACAATCTCCCAATTTACCCATTTTACAAGAAATCAACTCAGGATTGCCCAATATTTGTGGCTCCGAAGCAGAAATCAGTGCCGCAGCCAATAGCAACGAACCAATCTTTCTACCTACCACAAATCTGCGCCTCGAAAACATTCAAGCCGGATTCGCCTGCGCCCTCCATATGCACCAACCGACAATTCCTGCGGGTGCAAACGGCGAACTGATCAGCAATCTCCAGAATATGTTTGAACATCCCAACCAAGGAGACAACCACAATGCCGGAGTGTTTGCTTGGTGCTATTCTCGCATGGGGGAATTCATCCCACAACTGATTGCTGAAGGCTGCAACCCGCGAATTATGCTCGACTATTCGGGCAATTTATTGTGGGGATTGCGCCAAATGGGACGCGACGATATCTTCAACAATCTCAAGCGGATTACCTGCGATCCTCAATATCAACCCCACGTAGAATGGCTGGGGACAATGTGGAGTCACGCCGTCATTCCCTCAACTCCCATTCCCGACATCAAACTTCAAATTCAAGCATGGCAACATCATTTTGCGGCAATTTTTGGCTTGGATGCCCTGAAGCGTGTTAAAGGTTTTTCGCCCCCAGAAATGCACTTTCCCAATCACCCAGATACACTGTACGAATACATCAAAGCTTTGAAAGAATGCGGCTACCGCTGGCTGATGGTGCAGGAACATTCTGTAGAAAATCCCGACGGTTCGGGATTGTCGCAAGACCAAAAATATATTCCCAACCGTTTAGTTGCTCGCAATTCTCACGGCGCAACAATCAGCATCACTGCTTTGATTAAAACCCAAGGTTCGGATACGAAATTGGTGGGTCAAATGCAGCCGTATTACGAAGCGAAAGGACGCAATAAACAGCAAATTGGCAATATTACAATTCCTTCTTTAGTCACTCAGATTGCCGACGGCGAAAATGGTGGCGTGATGATGAATGAATTTCCCAGCGCCTTTGTCAAAGCTTGGCACGAAAACCGCGAACAAGGCGGGGGAAAATCCGGCGTTGTCGGTTTAAACGGCACTGAATATTTGGAGATAATTGAAGCGGCGGGGGTTAATCCTGAAGATTATCCTGTTTGTCAGGGAATTAACCAGCACAAAATCTGGCACCTAGTCGATCCTAATAATGCGACGCCGGAAAAAGTGGAAAGTGCGATCGCCCAACTCAAGCAAACCGACCATAATTTTCACATGGATGGTGCTTCTTGGACTAACGATTTGAGTTGGGTGAAAGGTTACGAAAATGTCTTGGAACCGATGAATCTACTCAGCGCTGCATTTCACAAAAAATACGACCCGCTGGTGCAGCAAGATGCTTCAGTTACCAAGCAGTTTGAATACCAGCAAGCTTTGCTTTACAACTTGCTGCTACAAACAAGCTGTTTCCGCTATTGGGGACAGGGAACTTGGACTGATTACGCGCGCGAACTTTACAACCGTGGCGCTGCTTTAATGAAGTAGCAGAATTTATTGTAGGGTGCCCGGGAAACAAACTGTTTGAGCCTCCTCAAATATCAGCGCTGACGCACCCTACATCTAGAAAACTTTATTGATAAAGAGAGGACTGAAGTCCTCACTACAAACACAGACTTACCAATTACTGTCTACATTTCCTGCATCAGCCGCAAATAGTTTTGCCGCATCTGCGTCATATTTTCCATCATTCTATTAGCCATATCTTTCTCAACATCGCTCATTTGCTGCCAAAATAAAGCCGATCGCCTCGCCATAATTGCTTCTTCCCACAGCATCTCCAAAAGTTGCGCCGCCATTGGGTTTTCAGCATCGATAATCCCGCACAATTGCTCGAATGCCCGGTTGGCTTCGGTATGAGTGCTAACATCCTGAACCAGGCTTAGGCATTTTTTGAGTTGTACGATCGGATTTTCAGAAGAGTAAGCCATAATTTCACTAAGATAAGCGACAAAATTTACACTGATACCTTTGACATTACTAGAGTTGTGACACAGCGGTAGAGTTCCCTACATACCACCGCCAAGGCAAATCAATTCCTTGAGAAATCCCGATCCGCGTAGTTTGCACAAAATTTATTGTACCCTCCTCCACAGCTTGCTGAAAGTTCTCGCTCCGGTGTTCCAACCGCAGCGGTTGGCCTGCACCCAAGGGAAAACCGCTTAAAGTTCGATCAATCTCCAGCACATTACACAGTTTCCCAGGTCCGGCGGCGAGGCGCGATCGCTTCTTATCGGGAATTCCAGCGTACCCCTTGAGAACCGCATCTACCTGCAAAGCTCGAATCAGCACAGCACTAGCAACTCCCTCTACATCGGTCACAACATTAAAACAGTGATACATCCCGTAGATTAAGTAAACGTAGCTCATACCCGCAGGCCCGAACATCACCTCATTGCGAGAAGTGCGCTGTCGGTAAGCGTGACAAGCGGGGTCTCCCGGGCCGTAAGCTTCGGTTTCGACAATAATTCCCCGAATCGTCTCGCCGTCAGGAAACTGCCGCACCAGAGTACAGCCCAGCAAATCTGGCGCTACGCTGGTAGATGGCCGCGCCAGCCAAAAAGATTCTACAATCTGAGTATTTGCACTCACTCAACAACAGCAGGTAAATTATGGACGTTAAGTTAGTTTTAGCAGTCTTGACAGCAGTTTTCACCGTTTGCTGTCTGTTCTTCGGTACAAAAAACGGATTCTACGATACTGACAAGTATCACGGTAACGGTTCTGCTCACTAATTTTAAGCGTGCAGTTAGTTGCTTAAAAAACCGCTGCCTGTTTGTCAGGCGGCGGTTTTTTTTCGATTTAATAGATATAAACAGTATTTGCTGGCCTTACTAAGGATGAATTGTGCCATCTGGCATTTTAGCTTCTTGCAAGCTAGCATTTGAGAAATCCGCGCATCCCATCAGGTTGAAACGCATTGTCGCTCCTCGATCCGTTGCTTTCATATTGAAACCCACTACTGCATTTTCTGGGTTATTCTGTTGTGGAACAGCGCTGACATTAAAATCCATATTTGCTTCTTTTTCATTAGCCTCAAGGTTGAAAGTGATGCCGGCACAGCCCAAATCAGCTCCCGTGAGGTTGGCTCTATTTAAGTTGGCATTTTTGAGGTTGGCATTGGTCAACTTGGCTCCTGATAAGTTAACACCTTCTAGATTAGCTCCCTGCAAGTTGACTCCTTGCAAGTCTAATCCTTTTAGGTTGGCATTGCTGAAATTGAATTCGCGACAATGTTTTGTTTGCAGCAATTCCTTGACTTGGTTTTGTTGATTTAAAAAAGTTAGATATTTGGCCGCAGTAAATACAACGGCGATGGACAATTCAGCAGTAAATAAATTCTTTAATTTCATAAATATTCGAAAAGCTTCGGGGGCTTTCTCTCGCTGTTAAGAGATTTCTACAATAGTGCGATCGACCTCTCCACAATTCCCACACTAAAATTGCAGGCATCTCCCACAAGCAGTCTGGCGAAATTAAACACCGCCGGACTTATACATCCCGCCTCCTTTCCCCCGCCAGTGCTGCTTTGAGCATGGCACTCGCCCCCTCCGTTTGCTTCACTTTGCTTTGAGCAGTCCACAAACGGAATTTATTGTTACCCGGAGCCGCGCATTTGCATATACCTGCGGACAGAAATCAAAGAAACTTTATTTATATCCCTGGAATGAGTAAATCTTCGAGAGATTACAGCATGATTAAATAGAAACGCAATACCGTACCTGCGCTGTTAAGTTCTCAGCAACTACTTGTGTCAAAATTGCTTTGAGAAATTAATTTACTCTAAAAACTGTTAGCAGCAGCTCAGGTTCCTAAACCTCGCCAGAATACACCCTACCTATAATCCCGACAATTCGGAGCGGTAATGAACACAATCAAACCCGAACCCCAAAGATCGCGCTTCATGGCTCTGCTGCTGACAACGCTGTTGACCTTTCCCTTTGTGAGTGCTTGCGGTTCTGACGAGCGAACTTACGCTCCCCCGCCTCCTGTTGACAACACTCGCGCTGGAGGAGTGCAAACTAATCGCGCCTCCAGTCCAACGCCCCAAGCGAAAAAAGGACTGAGCAATGCTCAAAAAGTAGGGATTACTTTAGCAGGAGCAGCCGCCCTTTACTACATCTACAATCAGTACAAAAATAAACAAGAAAAGGGGCCGCAGGGAAAACATTACCTTTCCAAAAACGGTCGCGTTTACTACCGCGATGCCCAGAATCGCGCGGTCTGGGTAACGCCCCCGCCTGAAGGAATTAAAGTTCCGGAGTCCGAAGCAGCGCGTTACCGCGAATTCCAGGGGTACAACAACCAAACTACCGGTCGAGACCTTACTACCTTGCCGGAAGCTACAGCTCCTGTTCCGGCACAGTAGCCTAACCATTTGAGATTTTAGATTGCAGGTTCCGTGACTTTCAATTAAATCTCGGATTCCCAATCTAAAACAGCAGTTTTTCACAACATAAAAAAGAGGAACTTTATCATGGTAGACGGATTTTTGCGGAAGTTAAAAGATGCGATCGTCGGACCAGAGGGCGAGCAAGTCGATCCTGACGGCTATTACGAAGATGCCTCAAATCCCGGACAGTACGGCAACGTGACTCCAGCCAGCGAAGACCCCTACGGCGACCCGGCTGAGTACGGAGAGTACGGCAACCTGACTCCAGCCAGCGAAGACCCCTACGGCGACCCGGCTGAGTACGGAGAGTACGGCAACCTGACCCCGGCAAGCCAAGACCCCTACGGCGACCCCGCAGACGACGCCGGTACCGACTACGCACAGTTCGGCAACGTGACTCCAGCGAGCGAAGACCCCTACGGCGACCCGGCAGACTACGTAGCGGATGCTGGAATGTTCGGCAATGTGATCCCGGCGAGCGAAGACCCCTACGGCGACCCGGCGGATGAAGAAGGCTTTAGTTAAGTAAGTTAGCTAGAAAAATTACCTGGTAAGCAACCGCACCCCTGTAGGGGTGTTTTTTTTGCCAGTTCTTTTTGCTAGTTCTCAAAAACGGAGAGGGTGGGATTTGAACCCACGGAACCTTGCGGTTCACCTGATTTCAAGTCAGGCGCATTCGACCACTCTGCCACCTCTCCTGGCGCATAAATTTTATCATACCAGCAAATGTCTCTAACTACAAATAGCCGCAGATTCAGTGCGCCGATAAAGAATTTGTTCTCTTTCTACCGCGCAATCTTCGCCTACCCATACCAGAGACACTTCCGACACTGCTCCATTTTCCAGGAGGACAATCGAGAAATTCCGCAATTTCGAGCACTCTCTCTCCACAATTCGCGGTACGCAGGCCGCATTCAAATAAACTGTACCCTCCGCACTCACCTCCAGCGACTTCCGCAACTCCTGCTTCGTGTGCCGCAGTTTGTGGTGCATATGACCAAAAGTTACCAGCGGTATGTGCTTTCCTGTGGTACGAGTTCGATCGATCGCCTCCGCAAAATCCGGGTCGCCCCAATCCCCTCCCAGCGGCTTCCAATCTCGCCCGCAGGGGTCTTCAGGAGCCTCTCCCAGCCCCGTCGGGCCCGTGTGACCCAAAAAAATCACATTTTCGCAGTGCGCCTCCGCCGCAGCTTCTGCAATGCGTCGCGCTGACTCTTCAAAACTCTCTACGCCAAACCATTCCGAGTAAAAATCCCCGTACTTCCACTCCGAGCCTCCCCAAGTAAACGGGCGGCTTCCCACGACAGTTACGCCCAATTCTGGAAAATCACGCTTCCCGTAACCGACGTGAGCTTCTCCCATTAAATCTAACTGCTGTTTTACCCAATTTTCTTGAGTGCGATCGTAAGGGCACTGACTGCGGCCCCACTCTGTCGCCGTGTACCAAGCGTCGTGGTTCCCAAACACCGCTGCTTTCGGAATGTCCAATTGGGCTATCGCCCTCACCACCTCCACCGACTCATTACCAAAATCCCCCACAAACAGCACCAAATCAACGCCCAGATGCTTCAGGGCCTCGCCGTCTTCAGGTTCCCAGTGATCGTGAACGTCCCCCACCACCGCAATTTTGATAGATTTAGCTTTATTCATGTGATTTGTCATGTGCGATCGATCCCTAGCCCGTTCTTACTCAGCATAGGAAACAGCGACCAATTTTTGCACTCTCCCGCAGCATATTTTGGATTGGAGATTTGAGATTTTAGATTGGCTCCACTCAACAGCCAGCACTTTTTGGTGAATTCAACTATAATTCAAAATACACTTTAGCTGTCTTCGCCACCTTCCCCGGAATATTCTAACTGTGTTTACCACCGCACCTGCTCCGAACTTTACTCAAACCCGACTGCCCCACGACTTGTTTGCAGCCATTAACGCCCTCAAACAAGAGTTAAATGCCGTCATTCTCGCCCACTATTACCAAGACTCCGAGATTCAAGACATCGCAGACTTCATTGGCGACTCCCTAGAACTTGCCCGCAAAGCCGCCAACACCAGCGCCGATGTCATAGTTTTTGCCGGAGTTCATTTCATGGCAGAAACCGCAAAAATTCTCAATCCCGACAAATTAGTATTGTTGCCAGACTTAAATGCTGGGTGTTCCCTCGCCGACAGTTGCCCTCCCGAAGCCTTTGCAGCTTTCAAAGCCGATCGACCAGGACATTTAGTAATTTCCTACATTAATTGTACCGCCGCAATTAAGGCAATGAGCGATATAATTTGCACCAGTTCTAACGCGGTTAAAATTGTCAACCAAATTCCGGAAAATCAGCCGATAATTTTTGGGCCAGATCGCAATCTCGGCCGCTACGTCATGGAACAAACTGGTAGAAAGATGGAGATTTGGCAAGGAGCCTGCATCGTCCACGAAAACTTCTCAGAAAAAAAGATAGTTCAACTCAAAATCGAAAATCCCGAAGCCGAAATAATTGCCCACCCAGAATGCGAACCTCCCGTGCTGCGCCACGCTAATTACATAGGTTCCACCACTGCTTTGCTCAAATATTCTCAAGCTAGTTCTAGCCAAGCTTTTATTGTTGCGACTGAACCGGGAATCATTCACCAAATGCAAAAGCAAGCTCCGCACAAACGCTTTATTCCCGCTCCTTCAACCAATAATAACTGTGCTTGCAACGAATGCCCGCACATGAGATTAAATACCTTGGAAAAATTGTATCTCTCCCTAAAAAATCAAACCCCCGAAATTACCATGCCCCTAGATATTCAACTAGCAGCCTTGCAGCCCATCCAACGAATGCTAGAAATGAGCTAACCGGTGGATATTTTTAAGTAAATCTATTGTAGGCTGGGTTGGGCACAGCTATTCAATTAAGTCATCGCCTAACCCACCAACATCGAGTGGCACTCTGTCAATCAGTTGTCCACTCTTTCTCTTCTCTTCCTCTGGGGTGCCTACCTTTAAAACTCATGAACCACGATAAATGATGTCCGAAAAACTGATTGTTTTCACCCGCTATCCCGAACCGGGAACAACCAAAACTCGACTAATTCCGGTGCTGGGAAAAGCAGGTGCTGCCAACCTTCACCGCTTGATGGCCCAACGGACGATCGCCTGCGCTCTCTCTCTTGAAAAATCCCGCGGGTTATCGGTAGAAATTCACCGATCCGGCGGCAGCCAACAACTGATGCAAGACTGGTTGGGAAGTGATATTATTTGTCAAAATCAAATAGACGGAGATTTGGGCGCAAGAATGAAAGCAGCGTTTGAAAAATCTTTTAATTCAGGGGTGGAAAAAACTGCAATAATCGGTACAGATTGTCCTGATTTGAAAGCAGAAATCATGGCTCAAGCTTTTGAGGAACTGAGCCAGCACGATTTAGTTTTAGGTCCCGCAAAAGACGGAGGTTATTATCTGATCGGGTTGCGGCGATCGATACCGGAATTATTCGGTGGCATTCACTGGGGCACCAGTCAAGTATTTGCTTGTACGAGGGCGATAGCCCAAAAGCTAGACCTCAATATTGCTTATCTTCCCACTCTTGCAGATATCGATCGACCAGAAGATCTCCTCGGTTTAGATATTAATATTTTGAAATAACTAAACTGTATTTAATTTATTTTTATCATTATAAATTGTCATCTTTCATTAGATAAAACTACTTGATTAGGAAACCACAATGTCATAATATAGTAATTGTATTTGTCTAACCTAATGCTGAATCTCATTAACAGTTAGACAGCGCTTGGGACAATAGTCACAGGCGCGAGAAGCAGCCAAAAATTACCAACACAATTAGCAACTAACAGATCAGATTTGTACAAAAGCCGCCCTGCCACAGGAAAGCCCAATGTAGGCGCGGGCCCGGTGTAAAAAATGAGCAACTAATAGCTGGGTTTTTTACCAAACTCTCCCACCTTAAGACCAAATGTAGGGGCGAGCCCGGGGTCAAAAAGGGGCAAAATCAGCTTTGTACAAAACCCGCTCTTTCTCACGGGCTGCTTAATTCTGTATGTCGCCAGAAAATCCCAATATCAAAATTTCCATTATCATTCCAGTCTTAAACGAAGCACCTACAATTGCCTCAGTCATCTCCACCGCCCTTGAGGCCCAAAATGCCGAAATAATTGTCGCCGACGGTGGCAGCACCGACTGTACTACAGATATAGCAAAATCTTTGGGCGTCCGAGTTATCTCCACCGCCCCAGGCCGGGCCACCCAAATGAATGCAGGTGCTGCTGCTGCTACTGGAGAGATCCTGCTGTTTCTCCACGCAGACACTCTTTTGCCTCCCAGGTACGACTCAAGCGCGCGTCGGCTACTAGCTAACCCGTCTGCAGTAGCGGGGGCGTTTGAACTCAAGATTGACGCCCGCAGTCTCAGCCTCCGGTTGGTAGAAACAGGGGTAAACTGGCGATCGAACTTTTTGCAAATGCCCTACGGCGACCAAGCTATTTTCCTTCACGCAGTTACCTTTGACAAAATCGGGGGTTTTCCCGACTTGCCCCTCATGGAAGACTTTGAATTCGTGCGTCGGTTGAAAAAACAAGGCCACATCGAAATAGTACCCCAGGCAGTGCTGACATCCGCCCGTCGCTGGCAGCAGCTTGGGGTGATCAAAACCACTGCCATTAATCAAATAGTAATCATCGCTTATTTCCTGGGAGTGTCGCCCGATCGACTCGCTTTCTGGTATAAGAGGCAAAAGAAAAATTCTTCCAAAAACTAAAGAATAGTGAACTTTTCTAAAGCTCGCCGTTAATTATGTAAATAGGAAACACGTCCCTGCGTAAAATATGACTTGAACGCCTCAACTTTTTAAACTGCGAGGACAAACAGAATATGGCCGATCCCAGAGATGCAGAGCTTATTAAACCCTTTAACGGCGACCCCTTCACGGGTCATCTAGCCACCCCCATCAGTGCTTCTGATTTCACAAAAGCATTTATTGGGAACTTGCCCGCCTACCGCAAAGGACTCTCGCCCCTAATTCGAGGTCTGGAAGTTGGTTTGGCACACGGTTATTTCCTCGTCGGCCCCCAAATCGTCTTCGGGCCCCTGCGGGATTATCCAGAAGCAGCTAATCTCGGAGGATTATATACAGCCCTCGTCTTAGTTCTGCTTGGCACACTAGGTATGTCTGCTTACGGTTTAGTCTCTTTCAAACAAGACAACACCAGCTACCCTAGCGCTAATCCCATGACCCCTGATGCCCTCAGAAATGCTGAGGGGTGGAGCCAGTTTACCGGTGGTTTCTTCATTGGCGGGATGGGCGGCGTCTTTGTTGCCTACTTCTTACTCGAAAACTTTAACGGCATCGATGCCATTTTCCGGGGTTTAGTCAACAATTAGGCTTCACTCCCAAATATCCCTGTTGGAACACACTAACTTTAGTTTGGAGAATTTGATATGACAGGTTCCTACGCTGCTTCTTTCTTGCCTTGGATTTTGATTCCGCTAATTACCTGGCTGATGCCGGTTGTGGTAATGGGTTTGTTGTTTATCTACATTGAAAGCGACGCCTGATCCTTACCCCTAAAGTAGGCCTAAGTTGGAAAGCCGAAATAAGATGATTGACGAACAATTGCTCTGACATTTCTAGATAAATCTAGGGAAAATCAGCAAAATATTGTTTTGAGATTGCTGGCTATCCGAAAACTTAGTTTCTTTACCCCATCCCCAGAATTTATCTGTGGAGCAATCTTTCAGTTTTCTTCCTTCAGAACTCGTAATTGCAAAAAAATCCTCTGTCGGCAGGCAGAGGATTTTTTTGCAAAGAAGACAAATTATCGGCTCAGAACACACAAATTGCCAAATTCTAAGCCACAATTGTTATGGAAACCTACTAATGAGGAGACAGCGATGCAATTTTTCCCCGCACGCCGCATCTTAGCTCCATTCCTGATCTCGGTACTGCTGTTAGTGACCGCCTGCGGTCAAACCCAAGCCCCATCACGCTGGGACAAAGCTCAGCAGGAAAGCACCCAAAAACCTGGTAAAGCCAAGCAGACAACTGCTGATAAATCAAGTGCTAGTAATCAAAACCTGCCCAAGAAGGCAGTTGCAGGCGGTAAGTTAAATAAATACTTTCCGGCTTCTGGCGGTGGATTCGATCGCGTTTTTGCTCAAGAAAAATCTGGTTTTGCTGAAGCTAAGTTGAACAAAGACGGTAAAAATGTCGCGGTGCTCTCGATTAACGACATCGCCGGCAACCCCAGCGCAGGTGCAAAATTTAAGCAAAGTACCAAGCAAATCAGTGGCTATCCCGCCGTTAATCAGGGTGCTAATGGTACCGCTGTTTTAGTGGCAAATCGCTATCAGGTGAAAGTTCAATCACGCAGTCCCTCTTTTACCGCGAGCGAGCGCGAAGCTTGGCTGTCAAAATTTAACCTCGGCGGTCTCGCCCGCCTCAAGTAGCAATCTCTTTTGTCACACTCCGCGCCCGACTCCAGTCTGGCGCTATCAAAACTAAGTTGACCACAAAAATAGTGTGAAGTTTTTGCCATCTGCCAAAAGTAATATCTTTGATTTTCGTTCCAGCAAAAGGAGTTTTTTGTGAGCAAAACAGTCTTTGAATTAGTCGATCAACTGCCTCAAGACAACATGACTGTCAAAGCCCTGCGAGCGCTTGACTTTGTGGTTCCCGGTGAGTGGAACAATTTAGTTGGCTTTGAAAATACCATTCGCACCGTTACTGGCGAAACTGACGAAGAACTGATCCAGCAAATTGGCGAGCGCGCCATCTACCTCTACAACGATAAATCTGAGGGCTACCAGCGCGCTCTGTGGCTCTACCAAACTATTGACAACGCCGACAAGGCTTTGGGCAGTGCCGCCCTCGCTAATAAGGTTGCGGAAAATGTCTCGTTTTTATCGTTCCTCGGCAATATCACTCCCAAGGCAGAAAAAGCTCAAACGATCGACCTTTCTTTGAAATTAGTCACTGAGTTGCTGGCTTTTTGCCAAATCAACGGTATTCCCGGCGACAGCATCGGCGATTTTGCCGCTTCCTTGGGCGACTACGGTGGCGAATCCCTGATGCGGATGGCTGCTTTGGTTTGTTTTGACGGTTTGATTCCTTTGGGGCCAGACTTTATCATGGCAACTCAGTCTTGGATTCAAAAGCTCTCTCCTAGCGATTTGCAATCCAATCCGTCATTTAATGCGATCGGCGGCATGATTCCTGGGGGCTCTCCTGCAGGCCAACTCGGCTTTATCGGCGAAAGCTTTAACTCGGTTTCTGGCTGGATGAGCTCTTTTGTGAGCGATCGGGGTTTGACTCCCCAAAACGTACTCGGCAACTTGCAGAATTTTGTAGACATTTCTGCAGACAAGGTAGACTACGTGGGCGCATTCCTCGACATGACTACCAACTACTACGAACACACCGGTATTCAAACTCTTGCCCGCCGTTTGATTGAACGAGCTGTCGCTGAGATTTAGAATAACCAAAGGAGTTGTGATATTGGCAGGCGATCGCCCTCTGAGAGTGTTTTGAGTTCAAATTTTTTGGAACGAGGAATTCTCTCTCGGTTGGTTTTCGATAAAAAGTGTGCGCGATCGCAAAAGTCGATCGCCCCCACCTGCACTCACAACTCCTTTTACCGATCACTTTTAAAAGGAAGCGTTAATGCCAGAAGAACCGCAAAACCCTACCGCTGGAGAATCGGAAACTCCCAGTGCTTCGATCGAGAACGCCCCGAGTTCCGACGAACCCGAGACAAGCGACTTTCCCAGCACTGACAAGCCTCAGCCGACTGCTAAAAAGCCCGCAGCCAAGAAAGAACCGAAAAATCCTACCGCTGGCGAATCGGAAACTCCCAGTGCTGCGATCGAGAACGCCCCGAGTTCCGACGAAGCCGAGACAACCGACTTACCCAGCACTGACAAGCCTCCAGCGGCTGCTAAAAAGTCCGCAGCCAAGGCCGAAGGCGACAAGCCCCCAGCTAAAGCTAAAAAGGAAAAAGCACCTGCTGTTGAAGACAAGCCCTTTGCGGAATTTATTCAACAAGATTATTTGCCCGCTTTGCAAACTGCTTTGACTAAGCAGGGCGTTAAGGATTTAGAGGTGAGTTTGGCAAAGCAAAAACTCCCAGTTGCGGGTATGAGTTCCGCCGGGGATTGCTGGCAGGTAATTGGGAAATTCCAAGAAGGTCAGCGCCAATTTAACATATATTTTCCTCAAGAAAATATTCAAAGTCAAAGGGCGTTTTCCTGCGCTGAAAATAATACCAAAACTAGCACTTTAGAGCCTTTTTTGATAGATGAGCGCAAGGTAACACTAGACCTCATGGTGTTTGGCGTCGTCCAGCGGCTTAACGCTCAAAAATGGCTAAATCTTAATTAGTCAGTAGTCATTAGTTATTAGTCCTTAGTGGCGGGTCTTCGGACACTTACTAATGAGTGTCAGGGCGGGTTAATTGTAATATAAACTTTACCCCTCGCCCAATTTCTAATTTTGCCCTGACTGACTCAGAAGTCAAAAGTCATAGCTAATGACTAATGACTAATGACTATTGACTAAGGACAGATTTTCTTCGGATTTTGTCAAAAAATTGCGAGCTTGCATTATCCCGTAAAGATTAACATCTGTTTCTAACAAACAAGCATGACCGCTGTTAGCCAGCAGCACCATTTCAGCATTGGGAATTACCTTGACTAAAAGCTTCGCTTCTACTAAGGAAGGCAGCAGCCGATCGGCACCGCTAGCAATTACTAGCGTCGGCTGTTTGATGCCACGCAACTGGTTTTCGTCAACATTAAACGATCGCACTAACGCCAATCTCCACACAGACGTGTTTTGCGGTACCGCTTGCATCGCTTCTAGCAAAGCGCGGCGATCGTCGCGCCCAATCTTTCCTAATGATGCTAATATCGGCAATAAACCGATTACCGAGAGCGGATAAAGGTTGGCGGGCAGCCACTGAGTCAGGTACGAGCCCCACTGCACCCAAGGCTGCTGTCGAAACGAAGAAGCTGGATTGACTAAGATTAATCGATCGCACAATTGGGGAGCTTCTAACATCACTTTCATCGCTAAACACCCCCCAAATGACTCGCCGCACAGATAAACCGGCCGCTTCGGCTTTCCGGCTTGCTTTTCGGCTTCAATTAAGGCAATTGTTTCCCCAACCAGTACATCCCAACTAGGCGTATCGTCCGCAGGTAAAGTTAAGCAACGAATGTCGAAATGATTGGCTAATTTAGGAATTTGGGAGCGCAGCAGCAAACCGCCCCCGTCCATACCGGGCAAAAATACAAATAAAGGGCGATCGAGTTTCGGGGGTTTGGGGGTTAGGAAACGAACCTTATTGTTAGCATTTGCCATGATTCAAGTCAATCGATTTTAGATTTTAGATTTTAGATTGGAAATCTGACACCAGTCCACAGTCAACAGCCAACAGTCAACAGTCAACAAACTTACAAACAACGTCGTTGGAGTAATTCTGCAATTTCTCCCTGACAGTGGTCTGTGAGTTCAGCCACAACTGCTTTGGCTTTTTTGCCTTGATATTGCTGCTGTCTCTCGGCAGTAATCCAGTAAGGCTGGCCGATTAAAACATTAACTCGCTGATAAATTATCACAGGATGCCACCCAGAGCGATCGAACAGTGGTTCCGAAGGATCAAAAAAACTCAACAACTTGAGCGGTACACCCGATCTTACCGAGTGTTCCTCAAAAGAACTAATGGCCACCGGCAAAACCGCCAAATCCCGCACCGGAGCCCGCAAAGCCAAATGAGCAAATCCCCGCTGAAACTTCCCCACAGTATTCGGCCCAGTCAGCTTCACCATCGGTTCTGCACCCTCTGGAAACACCCCCACCATCTCCCCGCCTTGTAGCAGCGCTGTGGCTTGAGAGAAAAAATGCTGCTGTCGGTGCTCGGGTGCTTCCAAGGGGAAAGCGCCGAAAGTCGTGACAACTTCCCTCATCAGCGGAACTTGACCCATGTAATGATGACAAGCAAAGCGGATAGATCGACCCAAAGCCGCTGTCAGCAGCACAGGATCTAAGAAACTGCGGTGATTGCTCACCACCAGCACCGGACTCTCTTGGGGAATCCGGTCTTCGCGGAACACAAACGTCTGCGTTCCCAAACCAGCCAGGAAACAGCGCGAAATCAGCAATTTGCTCTCTGAAGACATGGGCGAAAAGACAGGTGCGACGCTATAAAGGTTGATTCCATTCCCACGCAGCTTAACATTACTTTACCAAGGCAGGGCTCCCTCAAAAAGTAGACTTTCCCCTGATGCGTTGGTTTGGTAATCCAGGACGCACCGCTGGTAATCACGTTGGTTTTTTCGCGCGTTTATTTCTAGTCAGTCGGCCCAAACCCTAAAAAACCCGGTTTCTAGGCTTCTGAGTGCGATCGCCAAGTGTTTCGGCAGAAATCCCCCCTCAGAAGCAAAAATTTATCAAGTGTTGTGGCAACTTATTAAAGAATGTTTACAACAACCCCAAAACCAAGTTGCCGCAGCTAAACTTAGAAATTTACAGTGGGCATTAACGCACTGTCAAAGTATTTTTGGACAAGTGGTAATAGCAATCTCGCGAGGCATCAAATGAATAACATCCAAAACTATCGCCTTAGATGTACGCTCACCTTTGGCGACATTTACGGTCAAATCATTGTTTGGCTGATAGTCATCTTCCTAAGTCTAGCGTCGGCACTGGCCTTGTGGAGTAGCGCCCGCCAAATCTTCGCCTTGGCTACCGTCGGCTTGATTTTAGTGCTGTCTCTGCCCTTCTTGCTGTTTGCTTTCGTTACAACTCTGTTAAATAACATTGAAGTGCTTGCTGTAGAACCCGGTACGGAACCTCAACCTTCTGCAACGGGAAATCAGTCGCTTCAGAATCCTGCCGAAAGCGCCGGCTAGTCCAATTTGAAATTTTAACTTTTGATTTTCCATTCAAATCAAAAGTTAAAAAACTTCCTGCTCTTTTGGTAGGAAGTTTTTTTTTGCGTCACGATAAGTTGAGCAGAACACTCAAAATAATTAAAAAAAATGCTAGAACACGACGTAATCATTGTAGGCGGCGGTTTAGCAGGTTGCCGCGCCGCAGTAGAAATTGCGCGGACTGACCCCAGTTTAAAGGTAGCTGTCGTCGCTAAAACTCACCCGATTCGATCGCACTCCGTCGCAGCCCAAGGCGGCATGGCCTCCAGCCTGCAAAATGTCGATCCCGAAGACAGTTGGAAAGCCCACGCCTTCGACACAGTAAAAGGTTCAGACTATTTAGCCGACCAAGACGCGGTAGAAATCCTCACCCGGGAAGCACCCGGTGTAATCATAGATTTAGAACACATGGGAGTCCTCTTCTCGCGCCTCCCAGACGGCAGAATTGCCCAGCGCGCTTTCGGCGGACATTCCCACCGCCGCACCTGCTACGCCGCCGACAAAACCGGTCACGCCATCCTCCACGAATTAGTCAACAACCTGCGCCGTTACGGGGTTCACATCTATCAGGAGTGGTATGTCACGCGCCTGATTTTGGAAGAAGGCCAAGCCAAGGGGGTAGTTATGTACCACCTTCTGGACGGTCAAATAGAGGTTGTCCGTGCTAAGGCGGTGATGTTTGCTACGGGGGGTTACGGCCGAGTTTACAATACCACGTCGAACGATTACGCCTCGACGGGAGACGGTTTGGCGATGACGGCTTTAGCTGGATTGCCGCTGGAAGATATGGAATTCGTGCAGTTTCACCCGACTGGTTTGTATCCCGTGGGAGTGTTGATTTCCGAGGCTGTGCGGGGCGAAGGCGCTTATTTGATTAATTCCGAGGGCGATCGATTTATGGCGAATTATGCCCCGTCGCGGATGGAATTAGCGCCCAGAGATATCACTTCGCGGTCAATTTCCATAGAAATTCGCGCCGGCCGAGGAATTAATGTTGATGGTAGTGCCGGCGGCCCCTTTATCTACCTCGATTTGCGGCACATGGGACGCGAAAAAATCATGAGCAAAATTCCTTTTGCTTGGGAAGAAGCCCACCGTTTGTTAGGAATTGATGCCGTAAATCAGCCGATGCCCGTGCGCCCTACCGTTCACTATTCAATGGGGGGAATTCCTACTAATGTTAGCGGGCAAGTTCGCAGCAGTCCTGAGGGTTTGGTAGACGGTTTCTTTGCAGCGGGGGAAGCAGCTTGCGTGTCTGTTCATGGCGCCAACCGTTTAGGAAGCAATTCGCTGTTGGAATGCGTCGTTTACGGCAAAGTTACTGGCGCAACTATAGCACAATTCGTACAAAATCGCAAGTTACCGACAGTAGACGAACAGCGTTATATTACGGAAGCAAAAGAGCAAATTCAGGCACTTTTAGAACGTCCCGGAAAATACCGCATCAATCAAGTGCGGCAGCAGTATCAAGATACTATGACTGACTATTGTGGCGTATTTCGTAGCGCCGAATTGATGCAGGAAGGTTTAAAAAAATTGGAGGATTTAGAGCGACAATATGAGGATGTTTACTTAGACGATAAAGGCAAATTGTGGAATACGGAAATTGTGGAAGCTTTGGAGTTGCGGAGTTTGATAATTGTCGGAAAAATGATTTTAACTTCTGCTTTAAACCGGCAGGAAAGTCGGGGAGCTCATTCGCGGGAAGATTTTACTCAGCGGGATGACATCAATTTCTTGAAGCATACAATGGCGTATTATTCGCCTGCAGGAATTGATTTGGCTTATATGCCGGTGGCGATTACGATGTTTGAGCCGCAGGAAAGGAAGTATTGATTTGTAGGTTGGGCGATGCCAGCCCTGTTTAGGTTGTGTAGAAATCCCTCAAACCTTTGAAATTGCGTAGCGGGCGATCGTTAAATCTTCTTCTGTTAACAGGCGATCGGCAATAAACCTAGTTTATTGCCGATCGCCACAGCCTAGAATGACGGAAATCAGTCGATCGCATATTGTCCGTCTCGATGCCGCTGCTGCAAAATTTGCCCGAGCGAATCAGGTAAAATTAAACTTTGCGGGTACTCCTGAAAATTTTTTACACAAGTACCGTCGGAGTCTGGTAATTGAGTGTGGTCTGGAAAAGCAGGAGGGAGAACAAGGCGGTTAGCGCTAGTAGCCATAATTCCCTCCGAGGTCTTACATAATTGGTAATTAGTAATTGGTAATCGGTAACAGGACGCTGGGCGCGAGGACTTAGAAACCCGGTTTATTCATGTATCTGTCGTCTTTCAACCAAGATTTATCGTAGAAACCGGATTTCTTTTCCTAAGTCCTGCGTAATTAAGAAGAAAGCGAGTAATTTTGAGTTTAAATTATTAAGTTTTTAACTTAATAATTTTTCACTGACAACTCAACACTCTTTCACTTAAAACTTTCCTTAAGGTTTCGGTAGCGCGCCTTCTGGACTAGGAGAAGCAGCCGGTTCGGGAGTAGCTGCCGCCGCAGGAGAAGGCGAAGGAGTGCCACTAGCTAACTGATTAATTTGGTCTTTATAGTTAGGAGGAGCTAACTCAGTAGCTCGATCGAACAGCGTTTTTGACTCATCTGTTTTGCCCTGTTCCTTCAGCACGATCGCCTTTCCTAAAGTCGGGCGAAAATCTTTCGGATTAGCTTTGGCAGATTCGTCATAAATGGCGATCGCCTCCTCGTAGCGCTTCTGCACAGCATAAACCTGTCCCAAAATCAACTGCACTGAAGTTACATCAACACTTTCCGGTTTCGCCAGGTTCGCAGCCGGAGCAGCCTTCAGCGTATCTTGCAGCAATCCGATCGCAGCTTCCGGCCGCTGCTGCACCAGCAGCAAATTCACCAACCCCTGCAAAGCCTTAATTTCCCCAGGCTTAGACGCTAAAATTGACCTGTAAGCTTGAGCAGCCCCTTCGCGATCGCCCGTGCGTTCCTTAGCCTGAGCCAGCAAAATCCCGTATTCAGTAGTCTCAGGATTCAGCGAAGCCAACTTTTCCAAAGGAGCGATCGCATCCTTAATGTCCCCCACTCCTTGCCCGATCAACTCCAGCCGCACCTGCAACAATCCCCGCAAAGCCGTTACGTTGTCAGGTTCCCGCTGCAAAACCAATTCGTATCCCCTAGCCTGAGCTTGCAGCAACTCTGATTGCTTCTCCCCTGACTGCGCCGTCTGAGTAGGTGTTGGAGTTGACGTACTTTGGGCTTGGCTGGCCTTGAGAATACTGTCCAAAATGGGAACCAGAGAAAATCCCAAAAAAGCGATGAGCGACAGCACCACCACCACAGTAATCAACCCACGACGCTTATTTGCTTTTTCCATAATTCAACTATCCCAGCTTAAAATCTACTATTTTCTAAGAATTAACGCATTGCCCGGGGGCGTCTGCCATTTAACTAGATCCATGCAACCATAAAAGTTCTTAACTTCAAAGTCCGAACGGACAAAGCAGCCTTTTACTTGCAGCTAATATGGTAACAGACCCACAACTCCATGCTAGCTAAACAATTTTGGACACTCAGACCCCCAGCCCCAAGGACTGCGGTGTCTGTCCAATTTAGTCTGGTCAAGCTAAAAATTACCGAAAATATGGCGGATCAGGCCGTTAGGTAATTGGATTAAGTAAAATAGGCAAGCTGAATATCCTAAATGCTATTAGCCAGCAACTCCAACTCGGCGCGATCGCAGGAGCGATCGGTCAGCAACTCCCAAAGTCCTTGCTCGCAAGGATTTTAGCAGCCAGCGAACCGATCGGCACTCGTAGCGTTGAAAGTTGGGGTTGACGGGTCACAACCAGACCTCCGGGCGCAAGCCCCAAGTCAGGTGCTAGTAGTTTTTAAAGCAGTTTCTTCAGTTTATTCCTAATTTCCCTTAAGGGATGTGTCTCCGCTGCAAGGAGTTTTTATGAACCCCTCTCCCAACCGGTCTTCCAAATCGTCCAAATCTACTTCAACTCGCAAGGCTCAGCCCAGCGAACAGGCCGTCAATCCGCCTAAAGATACAGATTCCATTCCTGAGACACCAGACGAAAGTTCGGTGCCTTCTGCGTCGGCTGCACCTGTTGACCAAAATCAATCGGCAACGCCAACAGACGCCCCAGCGTCCAAGGATAGGCTGCAACGACCACGCTACAGTTCTGCCCCCGACAAGGACAAAACAAAGCCACAAGACCAGCCCAGCAATGCTCCTGCACCCCCGGCGCCTGCAGCGTCTTCGACACCTGTCAGCGATACTCCAGCGCTAGCAGTCGCACCGCCCGCAAACGCCGATCCTGCCGCTAACGAAAGTCAGTCCCATGAGGACATACCCTCCGTCATGCGCCAACATCCCATTCCCCCCCCCAGCGAACCCAGACAGTACCGAGCTGTTGGTTTGGTGCGGGGCCGCTACACGCCATCAGAAGAGCAATTCACCCGGGGTATGTTGATAGCTGCTGACGGAACTGCCATCGATGCAGTTTTACTGGGTAGAGTCATGAGTTTAGTCAAAAATCACCTGGAGCTGGAACAAGAACACCTGTGGGTGGTTTATCCGCGTACCAGACAAGAAGACGGCAACTTGCACGCCCAGATTATGGGGGTTTGGGAGCCGGAAACGCTCAAGAAACCTCCCGAACCGTCCTCTGATGAGGAAAATCAGGAAGCAGCGGAGATTGAGGCTAGCGGCGAAGCATCGACCGCATCTTTGCCTCCCTCGGAACCTGATGTTGAAGATGGCTATTTTTCGATTAGAGGTGAGGTGATTTATCAATCCCAAGACGAAGAAAAGTATGTCATCGTCAAAATCAAGCAAGCTCCCCGCAAGAATGACGACAAGATGAAGTTTTTCAAACTCAAACTCAAGGGAGATTTAGCAACAAAGGCGATCGGGTTTTTTTGGGATTTCCACGTCAAATTGAAAGGTGACAGTCTGATGATTGAGCAGGCTAATAATATTGGTGCCCTGCCGATTAAAAAGCGGAAATTTCCCCCTGGCAGCAAGCCTCCCGGTGGCTTCAAAGGAGGAGGGAAGCGTTCGTTTACTCCTAGGCCCAGCGGTGACGGTGCTCCTGTAGGGCGTCCTACCATCAAATCCGCAGCAGCAGCACCACCGCCTGTCCCGAAAGAACCTCTTCCTAAGCCGGTTAAGAAGCCTAAGCCGATCGAGCAATAAAAAATAGTGAAAGTAAAAATGCAAGATTAAAGGTTAAAAAACTTTTAATCTTGCATTTTTACCATAAGTGTTGACGACCCCTTGATCGGAGCATAAAAATAGATAAACTAATATTGTAAACCGCTGATTGGAGCCATTAAAAATGAGTTTTTTAACCAGTGAA
The DNA here is from genome assembly GCF_036701035.1 of Microcoleus sp. Pol7_B2. Classification (NCBI taxonomy): domain Bacteria; kingdom Bacillati; phylum Cyanobacteriota; class Cyanophyceae; order Oscillatoriales; family Microcoleaceae; genus Microcoleus; species Microcoleus sp. Pol7_B2. The sequence continues at coordinate 46,088 of NZ_JAUBQB010000044.1, forward strand.
TATAGCTATTTTTTTACACATAAATACCTATAAATAGCGTAATTAATCTAGCAGCTTATCACCGATTACAGATGGAACCTGCACTATTTGAAAAAGCAAGTAATCAATCAAAGAAGGATAGATTGGTATCCGAATCCCCTTGGTATGATTCGTGATTAAACGAGAAAAGTTTAAGTGCTTTTTCAGAAATATTCATAGCAACTCAATTTGCCATCGTCTTTGATGAAATTATCGGATTTCTTCCTTACTATATCCCAGGTTTCCTGATTCAGGTAAATTGGTCACAAATCTAAATTATGTCCCGATCTATAAATATGAAAAAGTCACCAATCTTACTTGGACTGCTCGTTCACCTTTCCAAACTTCATAAGTTCCATTTTCCTTGATATTGAGACTAGAATTATTTTTAATTTTCAACATACAATATAAATTTTATTTTTTAAGTAATGCTTTAACTCGTTCAGAGCTTGAAAATCCTCTATCCATTACAGCGACTCCCTTCTGGGGCAGGGCTGTTTCATTCTCAGGAAAATCGGGATTTTGACTCTTGTAGTGCCAAGAATGTCTACCTCCCCACAGACGACTTCACAGGCGCTTTAGACATAGGGGCAGCCACGGGGGGCAGCCCCTACAAGAGAATGAAACAACCCTGCCCTGAAGAGGCATTCTCGCCCCGTCAAGCGATCGTGTGGTGGTGGACTCGGCATCAAAAATAGTGAAAAGGACGATCACACTCGGAACTTGCTTGCTTGCGGGCGATCGACTTTTCCCGAAAAATCATTGATATCCAACCAATAACAAATCACTAATCACTAATCACCAATCACCAAGGACTCCCAATCATCACAAAAGCCGACCAATAATAAGGATGCGACAACTTCAAATCCGCAAACCCTTGCAGCGAAGCCGGCAACTCCACTCCCTCACCCCGACTCAAACCCCGCAATCTGCCGCCCTCCAAACGCACATCTCCCCGCAACATCGCAATTTGCGCTTGTCGCAGCGCCGCCCCCTTAATTCGCGCCGTCTTCAACTGCTGGTAAAACTCACTCATCAATCCCAAAGTACCTTCATCACTCACGTACCATAAACTTCCCAAAGCCGTTTGCACTCCCGCTTGCAGCGCCAACCCCCCAAAACCCAACTCCGCTTGTGCATCTCCCACCGCAGTCCGACAAGCACTTAAAACTAACATATTCACCTGCGGATCATTCAATCTCAAATCCCGCAATTGATCCAGTCGCAGCCGACTATTCCACAACTGAATAAAAGAATTATTGGGTGTTCCAGGTCGAAATTCGCCATGAGTAGCTAAGTGAATAACCCCAAAAGGTCGGCTTTGATGCTGTTGCTTCAAATTATCCAAAGTGAAACCCTCATTTAGAAAACTAACTCCCGGCCACTCTCTAGAAATAGCGGCTATTTCAGCAGGAACTGCAGGCAAAGGATTCAACTCGGAAAATTCCGAGGCCCCCATTGCTAAAACTTGAGAATTTCTGAGATCGACGTAGCGAGTATCTGTTAAATTAATGCTGGGCATTAGGCTGAGATTGTACTTTTCCACCAAAAATTGCTGTCCGTCGTGCAAAGCAGCAAAGGGCATACCTCTCAAACCTCGATCGACAACAAAGGAAATAGTATCCGTTTCGCAGTTTTTCAAACTGTCCTCTAAAGGCGCAATCATCCACTTATAAAGCTGTTGCGAAGATGGTAGATAACTCGTAGTAGCCCGCACCCCCGGTTTGGTAATCTCACCTCTGAACTCATTTACAACTTTCAGCAGTTCTTCCCGGTTCGCTGACGGCACGCTTTTGTGCACCGCTTCACCGCAAGAATTTATTAACACTAAGTTTAATTTTTCCCGCTGCGAGAACAGATAAATTAAGCTGGGTTTTGTGCCAGTTTGTGCACCCACGGATGCTAACTTTTTTTTAATTTCCTCTGGGGATACCAACTCGTCGCTGATGTTGATGCCTAAATATTCCCCGAATTCTTGGCTGAAAGATTTGTCCAGCAGAGACAAAGCTGCCGATATTTTGCCGGTTTCCAAATTCCGGCCGATATCGCCGCGAAATGCTGACTGAATAACTGAATCTCTGATATTTGAATTGATGAAATTTCTCAGTTCTCTGGGAGAGTGCATTCTTTCGGGCGGCATCCTTTCTCCGGGTTTTCCTATATCTCGCGATATTCTGTTTTGGTTCTGCCGCTGTTCGCGACTCAAGGGTTGGTTGCGATCTGGAAAAATTGCTCTCCCTCTATCTAATGGGAATCTATCCGTTGGCGATGGTGAAGGAGTTGGATTTGGTGAAGGAGTTGGATTTGGTGAAGGAGTTGGATTTGGTGAAGGAGTTGGGGTTGGAGTTGGGGTTGGAGTTGGAGTTGGGGTTGGAGTTGGAGTTGGCGGAATAATATTGACAGCGCCATCGATCGGCGCAGCACTACCGTTAATTCTCGCATCTCCTTCCACAAAAGGTATCGGCGGGTTCCTATCGCCGCCGCCGTGGCGAATCGCAACCGATCCTGCCCGATCGCCCCTAACAGTCGAGATGCTAACTGGAGTGCCGTTTTGGTTGTTGAAAGTATCAGTTACTCGAACAAAATTGGGAGTTTCTATATTAACGTTACCGCCCGGAGCATTTATGGATGAAACACTGATATCATTTTGGGCATTAAGAGTGACTGTCGGAGTTCGATCGAACCCAATCGAATTAACATTTATTCGCTCAATTCTGATTTCGTTTCCGGCTAAAATTCTCACTATTCCTGAAGCATCTATATTGCCAGTGCTAACAGTTCCCCTGCTGCTAGTGACATCAACTGCAACTCCCTGCAAATCTCGTGAATTCACATCGAGCGGCGCTATTAAATTGACATTTCCTGTTGTAGCGTCTGTATTGCCAATATCAATACTTCCCGTATTGCTAGTTACATTAACTCCAACTCCCCGCAAATTTCTTGAATTTACATTGCCAGAAGTTGTCAAACTGACATTTCCTGTTGTGGCGTCGGTATTGCCAATATTAATCCTTCCCGTATTGCTAGTTACATTAACTCCAACTCCCCGCAAATCTCCTGAAGTTACATCCAGCGGCGCTGTTAAATTGACAGTATTTTCTGTTGCTGTAGCGGATCCAACATCAATAATTCCAGAAGTGCTAATTACATTAACTTTTGTTCCCAGCAAATCCCCTAACTTTACATTTCCTGAACCTCTTATATTAATATTCCCAATAGATGTAGTATTACCGATCGCAATATTTCCCCGATCGCTATTGATATCGACTGAAGCCCCCAGCAAACTCTGTGCATTTAAGTTGCTGGTTGCTCTCAAAGCAATCCTAGCCGCCGGAGCATTGATGGAATCAACGCTAATATTAGTTAGGGCGTCCAGATTGACTGTAGGGATAATGGGATTAACTGGATTTGTGGCGACAGGATTAACAGTTATTATCCCTGTATTGATTTGCTGTCCTGCTACAATTCTGACATCTCCAGAAGTAGCGATCGCCCCCGTAGCGACACTCCCCGTACTGCTGCTAGCATTGACAGTCGCAGCGGTGAGATTGCCGACCGTTAAGTCCCTAAAAGCTGTCAAATTGATATTCTCAGTTGCTGTAATATTGACAGGTGTAGTATTAGGCACAATGGTATTGGCATCAGTCAAAACCCCCAAGGCCGCGGAGTTACTGGTAATATCAACATTCGATCCCTGCAAAGTCCCAAAATTCACATTGCCAAAAGCTCTGAGTACGATCGCCCCGGAAGTCCCAGTATCGATCGATCCTGTGACGATATTACCCCGAACAGTATTCAGACTAATACTGCCGTTGATATCAGCACGAGAAATGTCACTTGTCAATATAATATTGTCATTAGCTTGAATATTAATTGTCGAACTAGACGTTAATCTACCCCCAGCTAGCACTCCGGCTTCCCTGCTTTCGATATTAATTTGACCGCCATTAATATCTCTAGTGGCGATATTTCCCGGCGCTGACAAAATTACAGGCCCACCGGCTGAAATATTTTCAACTGAAATCAAATTGCTCGATAAAAGTGGGCTTGTAAATATCGAATCTTCATCTAAACTGTTAGTAGGAGGATTTAGCAGATTTGCCACTCCCGCCCGCAGAATTAAGGCCGGACTGCTGCTTAAAGTAGCAATATCGGGATCACCACTCACATTTTCCCTACCCAATGCAATATCGGGGCCGGTAATTGTAATATCCTCGGCAATAATGCTCCCCTTCGCCTCGACTTTCAGCGAAACACCAGTATAATCTCCAAAGAAAACATCTCCTTCAGAACTGATAATCGGGTCAAATAAACTGACCAAGTTTCCCGGCCTTCCCGACAAATTGCGAATCACAAAATTGCCACCAGAAACAAAGTGAGAATCCCCCGAAATAACGCCGTTGCTAACCAAACTCAAATTGCCACCGCTTTGGAATTGCGGGGGAAGAGACAAGCCGCCGATCGCATTTTGAGTGAGAATATCAATAGTGCGAGATCCCTGAATGTATAAATTCCCCCCAGCCTGCGCCAAAAAAGGATTCTGGGCGCTGTCCCTGACCCGCACCGCATCCCCACCCAGCAAACTCAAATCCCCCGTAGTTTGCAGCCTAGCGCCTGCTAACGTGAGATTTTCCGCAGCCCATAAATTCGCACTTCCCGCATTCAACTGCGGCAGCCCAGACACATTAGCAGCAATCGCCACATCCCCAGAATTCACCTGCAAACCAGAACCCACAAGCCGCACAGAACCGTCATCGGCAACCGCAACACCCGCCGCCTGATTTTGCCCAGTACCTGTCAGCAACTGCGGCAAAGAAACAGGATTTAAAGTCTGTGGAGAATTACCAAAATTTCCGCCCCTTGCTATTTCCAAACTCAACAAATGCCCCGGTTGACTAATGCGGAGAACATTTCCGCCCCCAACAGCAGCAACAGTAATTTGCCCGCCCGGGGCCGACAACTGTCCGGTACTAACAACCGTACCGCCAAGCAAAGCCAAATTTTGCCCCGGAGTCACCGCTAAATTGCCAGCATTAACAATACTTCCCGGTACACCCGCACCAAAATAAAAAGCATTTGGCGTACCCACCAAGGCGCTAAAATTATTTGTACCCGCAGCATTAAACCAATTTGAACCAAAACCGACACCATTCGCAGTAGTTGCAGTGAAAGCCGCCGGCACATTCAAACTCGCGTTGGGGCCAAACACAATCCCCGCAGGATTAATTAGAAACAGATTAGAATTGCCGCCCGTGACAGTAATTAAACCGTTAATTAGCGAAGCGTCCCCGCCCGCAATTCGAGCTAATATATTCTGAATAGCCGAATTAGTCAGAAAATTAGCAATTTGACCTTCATTCAAGCCGAACTGCCCAAAACTGTGAAAAAGATTCGCGCCGTCTCCCGACAAACTGCCGCCGTTGATATCATAGCGGTTGCCGCTGGGGGTGACAACAGTACCCGTACCGTCAGCAGCAGGCACTATGGGCTGTGCTTGCGCGAAAGTATTAAAAATTAACAAAGAAAAGGGACAAATAAATAGCCCGACCTTTTTAATCTTTAAGTTGGCATTTTTCATAGCAGCAAGTAAAACTATCTCAATTGCCTTAATTATCGCACTTGCAAACAAGTTACCTCTAAATAACAAATTAATTCGCTCATGACAACTCCCAAAATCAAAAGCCTCTACACAGACGGCGCTTGTTCCGGCAACCCAGGCCCAGGTGGCTGGGGTGCAGTAGTTTGCTTCGCCGACGGCAACTGTCACGAGCTCGGGGGTGGAGACCCCCAAACTACTAACAACCGCATGGAAATGCAGGCGGCCGTCGCAGCGCTGGAATTTTTTGCCAATTCCGGTCAAACCGAACCCGTCACCGTTTACACCGACAGCGAATACGTTAAAAACGGCATCACTAAATGGATTCAAGGCTGGAAAAATAAAGGCTGGAAAACCTCAACGGGCAAAGATGTTGTCAACCAAGACCTTTGGCACCGGCTAGACAAGCTGAATTCCCGGCACATCAAGTGGGAACACGTCCGCGGTCACTCCGGCGACTTCTACAACGACAGATGCGATGAAATCGCCCGCAGCTTCTCGCACAATCTCACTCCCGAACTGCAACAGCAGAAACCAACTGCAGGTGAGACTCAGGCGGGAACTTTGGTCAGCGCGGCCGCACCGCCTCTAGGTTCGGAAAACACAATTGTTTCGGAAGAAACGGACGCAACTGGTAACAAAACGATAGAATCCTATGTCATAACTTCTGACCTTCCGATCTCCAACTCTACCATGATGGATTCAACTGCCGATACCCTGGAGAACTTGCCCCGCGAGGTGAGGGTTCAAGACCTCCGCAATCTGATCGAAACGTTGCACATCGCCGACGAGGTTGCGACGAAAGGCTACTTGATTACCAGTTCTGAACTGGCTGATTTGATGGATGTCAATGCCAGCGCTGTCACCAGTCGTGGAGACAACTGGGTTTGGCGGAATTGGGTAGTTTCGCGGGTGCGGCGCGAAGGCAACCAAATTCTCTGGCAATTAGAGAGAATCGACCACGTTAGTACAACTGATTAGTGGTTAGTCATGAGTTATTAGTTGATTAATAACTGATGACTAATGACTGTCTCAAAGCAAGATTTGGCAAAATTCCGTAGGGACACAACATTGTTGTGTCCTTTTAGTCATCAGTTTAGTAAACACACTACTTAACATCAGTCCCAGTTAAAAGAAAGAATCCAACTGTCTGTAAGCCCGTACTCCAAACCCTTATAAAATCAGTGATTTTGCATCTAAAATCTCAAATAGAAAATCTAAAATAGCATGAGTATTAGCTTGCGAACAGTCACTGCTACCAGATATGTCACTCCTTTACGCGAGGGCGGGTCGCTACCCGCTATCGTCGAAGCAGATGATGATGGTTTGTACGTGCTCAAATTTCGCGGTGCGGGTCAGGGAGCCAAATCTCTGATCGCGGAGTTAGTGGCGGGAGAGATTGCTCGCGCATCCGGACTCCCAGTCCCCGAACTCGTCTTTGTTGAACTCGATCCCGAACTGGCTCGCACTGAGCCTGACCCGGAAATTCAAGACTTGATCCGAGCAAGTGCTGGCCTCAACCTCGCCCTCGACTATCTTCCGGGCTCGATCACTTTTGACCCGATAGCGGGGAAGTCCGATGCGGATCTCGCCTCAGAAATCGTCTGGTTCGATGCTTTTGTGACTAACATCGATCGCACGCCGCGCAATGCAAATATGCTGGTATGGCACCGCCGGCTTTGGCTGATAGATCACGGTGCAGCCCTCTACTTCCACCACACCTGGAAAGATTATCTCTCGCGCAGCCGCGATCGTTTTCCGCCAATCAAAGACCACGTTCTACTGCGTTTTGCCAGTACGCTGGAAGCGGCAAATTCAAAGATGAGTCAAACTCTAACCCCGGACATAATTTGCAACATTGTTAAACTAATTCCTGATACTTGGCTGGTGGGAGATTCTCCTTTCAGCGATAGCAACCAACATCGGAATGCTTATATCGAGTACCTGCTAAATCGGCTAGAATCACCACATATTTTTTTGGAGGAAGCGATTAGTGCCAGATCGATTTCTTTATGATTACGCCATTATCCGTGTCGTTCCCAAAGTCGAGCGCGAGGAGTTTATCAACGTGGGGGCGATCGTTTCCTGCGGTACGAAAAAATTCCTCGAAGCCCGTATTGAAATTGATGAACAGCGCTTGATGGCGATCGACTCAACGTTGGATTTGGAAATGATTCGCAATCACCTAGCAGTCATTCCCATCATTTGTGCAGGCGGCAAGGAAGCTGGCGCGATCGGTCAGCTTCCCCACAGAGAGCGCTTTCACTGGCTTGTAGCCCCCCGCAGCACGATCGTTCAGACATCGCGGGTACACACTGGTTTTTGCCAGAGTCTACCGGGTGCGATCGAACACTTGCTTGATACAATGGTGCGACCGTCAAGCCGAAAACCCTCTGTAAAGGCTCGGTTGCTAGCGGCGGGAATTGACACTCAGGAGATGCGATCGCACTCTAGTTAGCGTCAGCTTGTCGGTTAGATGCTGCTGTGAGCTTGGTGGGCGATATATCGATTTATCGATTTCCCAAAACAGCCAGAATAGAAGCATCCTCAAGCTGTTTTAGCTAAAAATGAGAATGCCAGAACAAGAGTCTTGACCGATAACTTTTCTAAAGTGTTAGCAGCAGTTTCGCAAGGTAGAAAGATGATGCAAATTGAACCGACAAATATGACTTTCCCTCTCTGGGGTTTAACAATTTTCATCCTGTGGACGATCGCAGTTGTTGTTATGCTGCTGACAGTTAGGATTCGGCATCTATCGGCGGGCGGATCTGTAAAAGATTTCGGCACGCAAAACGACGACAGCTTGCTTTGGCGACTATTTCGAGTACAATCCAACTTGATAGAAAACCTGCCTTTGTATTTGGGAGTTGTTTTTCTTCTAACAGTTAGGGGTGTTTCAGGAGCAGCAGTAGATTTGCTGATTGTTGTGTACATCCTATTTCGGCTTGTACATTCAGTGATTCACATCGCTGGCCTCGATCCAAAGTTTCGGTTCTTCAGCTTAGTAATTCAGTTAAGCTGTTTGGTAGCCTTAACTATTAGGGCAGTTTTATAGTTGAGAAATTACGCAATTGCAACCTCTATATAGTAGGTGGCGTCAGGACAAACCTTAATTGTTTCTTACACAGCGTAAGTCAGACGCATTTTACAAATAGCGCCTATGACATTACTGCCTGTGAGTTGGCTAACTTATTGAAGTTTATGAACCGAACATCTCGCGCGATCGCTCTTATTTTAATTGTATTAGGCTGCATTACTTTTGTTTTAGTTGGGCCACCGCAATCAGCCTTAACCGTACCACCTCCAGTGCAAGAGTCTCCACGACGGGGAGGAGATGTTGCTGAGACAATGAATTTTGGACGACACTTTCAAGAATTAGGAGTTGAAGGCTCGATCGCAATTTATGATTTGAATAGCGATCGGCTTTATCAACACAACCCGCAGCGTAACGCCACAGCTTTTTTACCTGCATCTACATTTAAGATTCTCAACTCTCTAATTTCCTTAGAAACAGGGGTGATTTCAAATGAAATTGCCCTGCTAACTTGGGATGGAACTCAAAGGCCAATTCCCGCATGGAATCGAGACTTGAATATGAGAGAAGCCATGAAACTTTCCGCCGTTTGGTTTTACCAAGTTCTCGCCCGCCGAGTCGGACACGAGCAAATGCAAAAATGGGTAGCTAAAGTCGGTTATGGCAACCAAAAAATCGGTAACAAAGACGATATTGACAAATTCTGGTTAGAAGGAGAACTGCGAATCACACCCAACGAGCAAATTCAATTTCTCCGCCGTCTCTACAAAAACGACTTACCCTTTTCTGAGCGATCGCTGTCTCTGGTTAAAGACATCATAATTGTTGAACAAACTCCCGATTACACAATTAGAGCCAAAACAGGATGGGCAAATTTTGGAGAACAAACAAAGCCTCAAATTGGCTGGTATGTAGGTTATTTAGAAAAGGATAAAAATGTTTACTTTTTTGCTACAAACATTGACATCCGCAACAATAATGACGCACCTGCAAGAATCGAGTTAACGCGCCGTTGCTTCAAGGCTATTGCGCTGCTGTAACTGCGTTATTTGTTCTCTTATATTGGCAAAAACGCTAGCGGATAGGCTAACAGTGACAGCCAAAACAGCCATTTATTCGATGCCTGAGTTCGATCGTAGGAAGCCGAGTCTTTTAAATCTTTTAGGACTTACGCAATTGGCACATATAGCAATCCTTGTAGAGTCTAAATTTTTTACCCCACCCCAACCCTCCCCTTACCAAGGGGAGGGAGCAAGAAACTCACAAATGATGCGAGGATTGCTATATATATAGTTGGTATAGTGCTATGTATCATTCCTCGCAGCAAGGCGACAATCATCTAAGAGAGCATTAAGTTCTTCAACGACTAGCCAGGGGTTTCGGCCTTTCAAACAAGCTACGATCGCTGCTTCATAGGGATTTCTGCCAGTTTTTTTTACTGCTGCGATCGCCTGTTTGTTAGACAATCCCCGCCCGCTGACCAACCAAGCAGCCAAAACCTGTCCTGTACGTCCGATCCCCCCAGAACAGTGAACTACCACCCGTTCGCCTTTGCTATCTGCCGATTCCAAGAACGGCAATATTCGATCTATTAAAATATCGCGATCGACCAATTCAAAGTCTGCGATCGGTGCCCAGCAAACTCGATCGCACCCAAATATTTTCCGATATGTTCCCAGTAAGTCACTGTAGCGGATGAGTTGCGTCTGAGCAAGCAAGCAGCAAACTTGCTTGATATTATGCCCCTGCATAAATTCAATCCACCGAGCAATTTCTGCATCGCGGTATCCTGGTCTGGCTGCACCAAACACAATTAATTCATTCTCTGAAGCCGCAGCGAATTTGTGCATACTGTTTTCAATATTTTTACCTATAATTAAGAAAGACGCACAAATCCTGAATCTACAGTGAAAAACAACAGCTCGATCGGTTTAATGAACTGGCTGCCACCCAAACCAGAAACTGTTTTGTTATGCGACTCAAGTGCAGCAGCTTCTGAGATGGCATTCATGCTCAACGGTGAGTGGGATGGGTGCAATAGTTTGGTGCTCTCTAAATGCGACAAGGTAGCAATTGAAGCAGCCGCCCGTTTGCTGGAGACATCGTGGTGCTACCAAAATACTTGCGAACCCGTTTTAATTCGGCTGGAAGTTGACGAATTGCTGCGCCGTTATGCGGTTGGAGACAGGTTTTTTATTAATGCTAACTTGCGATGCGCGCAATTGAGCGAACTTTGCTTGGAAAACCTTGATTTGAGTTATGCTAAATTAAATTTGGCTAACCTCAGCGGCACTAATTTAAGCAAAGCAAACTTAATGGCAGCACAGATGCCAGCAGCCAATTTGAGTGGCAGCAATTTGAGTAAATCGCAACTTGTGAGGGCGAATTTATCAGGAACCAATTTATCTGATGCTAATCTCAAAGGTGCTGATTTGAGTTATGCAGATTTAAGCAATGTTTGCTTAAGAGGTACCGATTTAAGAGGTGCTAATTTAGCGAGAACAGACTTAAGAGAAACAAGCTTAGATGGGGCGATTTTTGAGTAAGACCCAATCCCGCTTAAATACTTTCTCTCACACCCTCTGCGTACATCCTGTCAACACTTATCTGCGTTAATCCGCCACCATCTGCGGTTAAAGTTCCAAAGTAATTAACTGAGCAATTTCGTCAGTGTGAAAACCCAACGCCATCGGCTTTTGTACTTGAGGAATCACTTGTACATCATAGAGTTTTGTGACAATTCCTTCAAACCGCAACCAGTGAACGATCGCCCCATTCGTCAAATCAATCACCATCATACCACAGCGAGCCTCAGCATCCTTGACGAGCAACAACTCATCCAATTCTAAACCGCTAAAAATGTTGTCACCTCCACGAGGTTTCGAGAGTCCAACAATTGCCCACTGTTGCCAAAAAGCTAGTCCTCGGACATATCCCGGACAAAACGTAATTGCCTCAAATTTTCCTGTGTCTAATATCATTTTTTTAAAGATGTGATAGACTTGTGTAAAAAGTAAAATACATCTCCGAAAAATAAAATAAAGAGTAGGGAGAGATGGTAAAATAGCTTTTTTTCGGGGCTGAGTATGAGTTCGCTACTAGAATACATCACTAAAAACCTACAAGAGGCTAAACGGCTAATAGGAGTTGACTAGGAACAACTGCAACAGCTAATAACCCAAGCAGTCGCTTTAGAGTAAAAAAGCAGGCTGTGCATGAAGACACCAAAATTAGGATAATTAACCAGGGTAAGCGCATCTAATTTGATAGTTAAAAATACAGATTATTTGGCACATTGATATCATGACAGATATCGTTTGAGGCTCGGAGATGTGGTACTGCTATTTAGTAAAGGATAGAGAAAAAGCAGACATATTCAACAACTAGAAGGCTCAGAACGAATCAGTGCATTGTAGTG